>JBATAV010000322.1:0-6272 GCA_049662025.1 Paracoccaceae bacterium
GCATCGGCCAGCATCTGGGCCATGTCATCATCGCCGGGCAGCCTCAGCGTCAACGCCCGGAAGGCCGGATCGAGGCTTTCGTCAAAGGCCACCTGGGCCAGCGCCTCCAGCCAGTCGTGGCTGACGCCCGCGCCGTTGCGGGCCATGCCGGCCAGCATCGCCTTGGCCAGGGCGCGGCCGGCCTCCCATTTGTTGAACGGATCGGTATCATGCGCCAGAAGGAAGGCGTGATCCTGTGCGCTGGCCTGGCGGTCCAGCACCACCGGCGCCGAAAAGCCGCGCAGGATCGACGGGATCGGGCGTGACGCAAGGCCCGGGAAGCTGAAACTCTGCCGCGCCTCGGTCATCTCCAGCATGGTGGTCGGTACCACCTCATCGCCGTTGGGGTTCAGAAGGCCCACGGCGATGGGCAGCACCTTGGGGTCTTTCTTGGCCTGGCCAGGAGTGGCCGGGTTTTCCTGTTCGAAATGAAGGGTATAGGTGCCGTCCTTGAAGTCATCCGAGACCTTCAGCCGCGGCGTTCCGGCCTGCGAATACCAGCGCTTGAACTGGGTCAGGTCGCGGCCGGTGGCGTCTTCGAACACGCGCAGCCAGTCTTCGATCGTGGCGGCATCGCCATCGTGGCGGGTGAAATACAGATCCAGCGCGCGGGCGTAGCCATCATCGCCCACCAACCGCTTCAGCATGCCGATCACTTCGGCGCCCTTTTCATAAACGGTGGCGGTGTAGAAATTGTTGATCTCGACAAAGGATTCAGGCCGGACCGCGTGCGCCAGCGGCCCCTGATCCTCGCGGAACTGGCGGGCACGCAGTTGCGCCACATCCTCGATCCGTTGCACCGCAGCACCACGCATGTCGGCCGAGAACTGCTGGTCGCGGAAGACCGTCAGGCCTTCTTTCAGGCACAGCTGGAACCAGTCGCGGCAGGTGATGCGGTTGCCGGTCCAGTTGTGGAAATACTCATGCGCGATGACCGATTCGATGCGGCCATAGTCGTCATCGGTCGCGGTTTCGGGGCTGGCGAGGACCAGTTTGGAGTTGAAGATGTTCAGCCCCTTGTTCTCCATCGCGCCCATGTTGAAATCATCGACCGCGACCACATTGAACACGTCCAGATCATATTCGCGGCCATAGACGTCTTCGTCCCATTTCATCGACCGGATCAGGCTGTCCATCGCATAGGCGCATCGGGCCTGGTCACCGGGCCGGACCCAGACGGCCAGGTCGACCTTGCGGCCCGACCGCGTGGCGAAGGTGTCGCGGTGGGCGGTCAGGTCGCCCGCGACCAGGGCGAAAAGGTAGGCGGGTTTCGGCCAGGGGTCGTTCCATTCCGCCCATCCGGGGCCGCTGCCTGCGGGATTGCCGTTCGACAGCAGGATCGGCATGTCGCCCTCAACGCGCACCTTGAAGGGCGCCATCACGTCGGGGCGGTCGGGGTAGAAGGTGATCTTGCGAAAGCCTTCGGCCTCGCACTGGGTGCAATAGAGGCCCTTCGACATGTAAAGCCCTTCCAGTGCGGTATTGGCAGCGGGGGCGATTTCGACCTCGGCTTCCCACAGGAAGGGGCCTTCGGGGACAGCGCAGGTAAGGCCCTGCGGGGTGACCTGAGGGGTAACGGCCTGGCCGTCGATACGGGCGGAAATCAGCCTTATGTTCTCTCCGTGCAGGAAGAATCGCTGCGGCCGTCCGGTCGGCATCGAAGCCTCGGGGTTTGGGGCGAAGCGGATGCACGAGGTGACGCGGGTGGCCTTCGGGTCAAGCCGGAAGGTCAGATCGACCCTTTCGACAGACCAGCCGAAGGGCCGGTAGTCGGCAAGATGGATGGTCTGTGGGGTGGCGGCGTCCATAGCGTTCTCCGGTGTTTCGCGGAACAAGCCTAGGACGGGATGGGGGGGCCTTCAAGGGCGCCCCCGGCAGAGGAGATCATTCGGCGCCGATGAACCGCGCCAGCTTGCCCAAGGTCTGCAGGCCCAGTTCGACCGCGCCAAAGCCCTTGGCGCCCTCGTATTCCGTTTGCGTCACGAAGGTCATCGACAGCGTCACCTTGGTGCGCCCGCCCAGATCGGTGAATTCAGCCCTGGCATCGGCGTGTTTGGGACCGTTCTCGCCCCAGCACAGGATATAGTCGATCCGGCGTTCGGGCAGGACGTTGGTATAAAGGTGATGGTTGGGAAAGACCGTGCCATCGGGGCCGATCATGTCGAACACCCATTCGCCGCCCTGCCGCAGATCAATGCGTTTGGTGCGGCAGGAAAACCCGTCGGGCCCCCACCATTGCGGCAGGGTCTCGGGGTTCATCCAGGCGCCCCAGACCACCGCCACCGGGGCGGCAATCTCGCGCGTCATTACCATGGTTCGGTCGGCGGCGCGGTCGGCGGCATCGGTCATTTCCCCAGCCCTTTCGCGTATTCCTCAAGCTGCGTTGTGGCCGTGCCCCAGCCGCCGAAAAATCCCATGTCTTCATGCGTCTTACAAATCTCTGGCGTGCGATGTCGGGCAATGGCGGTGTAGGTGGTGCCGCCATCCGGGGCGTCAGAGAAAAGCAGGATCGCGGTTAGGAAAGGTTCGGGCGCGGGCTTCCAGCCTTCGGTGTAAGTATCTGTGAAGACGAGTTTTTCCTGATGGATCAGGTCCAGATACACGCCCTCGTTGTGCACCTGAGCCCCGTCAACTTCGAAGGTGGTGTTGAAGCGGCCGCCAACGCGCAGGTCTATCTCGCAGGCGGTAACAGTGTGGGGGCGGGGCACGAAGAAATGCGGGATGTGGCGGGTTTGGGTCCAGCATTCCCACACAAGGGCGCGCGGCACGGCAAGTTGGCGGGTGAAGCTGAGGTCAGTCTTGGGATCCAGGTCCATCTTCGCGCTCCTTGTCAAGGTTGGCCTTCATCAGAGTGGTCACATAGTCGTCCAGCCGGTCCAGCCGCGCCTCCCAGACCGCGCGCTGCTCTTCCAGCCAGGTGCGCATCGGCTGCAACGCCTGCGGCACCAGCGCGCAGGATCGCACCCGGCCATCCTTGACGGTTGCGATCAGGCCCGCGTCTTGCAGCACCGACAGGTGGCGCATCACGGTGGGCAGACGCAGGCCGGTCGGCCCGGCAAGGTCACTGACCGCTGCCTCGCCGCTGGCAAGACGGGTCAGGATCGCCCGCCGGGTCGGATCGGACAGGGCGTGAAACAGCCGCGACAGGTCGGGGTCATGCTTAGCCATATTGCTAAGTATCACCGACCGATCCCCGCCGGCAAGCCGAAACTTCACCAGATGGCTGACCATCTCTTTCAAACGCCCGAGGAAACTGCTTTTCGCCCCTTGCCGATAATCCCGCCAATGGCCATCTTGCCCCCCTGCCCCTGCGGGCCTTAATGTGTGCCACGGTATGCAGGGAGGCTTTCATGGCAACGCGCGTCACAAAATCGGGGCTGGCGGTCGACCGGCAACTGGCCGAGTTCATCGAGACCCGCGCCCTGCCTGGCACCGGAATCACGCAAGATGCATTCTGGTCGGGTTTTGCCGCGATACTGGCCGATCTGGCGCCGAAGAACCGCGTGCTTCTGGCCAAGCGGCAGGATCTGCAGGCGAAGATCGACGCCTGGCATATCGCGCACCGGGCAAGGCCGCATGACCACGCCGCCTACAAGGCCTTTCTGGCCGAGATCGGCTATCTGCTGCCCGAAGGCCCGGCGTTCCAGATCGACACCACCAACGTCGATCCCGAAATTGCCCTTGTCCCCGGCGCGCAGCTGGTGGTGCCGGTCACCAATGCCCGCTATGCGCTGAACGCGGCCAATGCCCGCTGGGGCAGCCTCTATGATTGCCTGTATGGCACCGACGTCATGGGATCAGCGCCGCCCAAGGGTGGCTATGAGCGGGGCCGGGGCGCCCGCGTGGTGGCCAGGGCACGGGTGTTTCTGGACGAGGCCTTCCCGATCGACGGCACCTCTCACGCCGACGTGCGGCGCTATTGGGTGAAGGACGGCGCGCTTCTGGTTGACGACATGCCGCTGGTGCAGCCAGAGAAATTCGTCGGCTACCGCGGCAATCCGAAGGCGCCGGATGCGGTTCTGTTGCGCAACAACGGGCTGCATGTGGAACTGGTGTTCGACCGGGCGCATTTCATCGGCAGCCGCGATCAGGCACTTCTGGCCGATGTGCAGCTGGAAAGTGCGATGTCGGCAATCATGGATTGCGAAGATTCGGTCGCCTGCGTCGATGCGGAAGACAAGGTGCAGGCCTATGACAACTGGCTGGGCCTGATGCGCGGCGATCTGGAGGACCGTTTCGACAAGGCCGGTCAGGCAGTGACCCGCCGCCTGAACCCCGACCGCAGCTATACCGCGCCGGATGGCAGCCCACTTGTGGTGAAGGGCCGGGCGCTGATGTGGGTGCGCAACGTCGGCCACCTGATGACCAATCCGGCGATTCTGCTGCCCGATGGGTCGGAAGTGCCTGAAGGTCTGATGGACGCCATGATCACGGTGCTGATCGCCAGACACGATCTGACGAAGACGTCGGGCACCCGCAATTCGGTCATGGGTTCGGTCTATGTGGTCAAGCCCAAGATGCACGGGCCGGAAGAAGTGGCCTTTGCCGATGAGGTTTTCACCCGTGTCGAGGCGGCCCTTGGCCTGCCCCCGAACAGCGTGAAACTGGGCATCATGGACGAGGAGCGCCGCACGAGCGTCAACCTGAAGGAATGCATCCGGGCGGCGCGGCACCGGGTGGCCTTCATCAACACCGGTTTTCTGGACCGCACCGGCGACGAGATCCACACCAGCATGGAAGCCGGCCCCTTCAGCCGCAAGGATTTCATCAAGCGCAAGGCCTGGATCAGCGCCTATGAGACGCTGAATGTCGATATCGGGCTGGAATGCGGGCTGTCAGGCAAGGCGCAGATCGGCAAGGGGATGTGGGCGATGCCCGACCTGATGGCGGCAATGCTGGACGAAAAGATCGCCCATCCGCGGGCGGGCGCCAACACGGCCTGGGTGCCCTCGCCCACCGCGGCGACGCTGCATGCGCTGCACTACCACAAGGTCGATGTGATGGCGGTCCAGGCCCGGCTGGCCAAGGGCGGGCGACGTGCCCATGTCGATGCGGTGCTGGAGATTCCGCTGGCCAGCTTTCGCCGCTGGTCCACCGATCAGGTGCGGCGCGAGGTGGAAAACAACGCCCAAGGCATTCTGGGCTATGTGGTGCGCTGGATCGACCAGGGGGTCGGCTGCTCCAAGGTGCCCGACATGAACGACGTCGGCCTGATGGAAGACCGCGCGACCTGCCGCATCTCGGCCCAGCATATCGCCAACTGGCTGCATCATGGCGTGGTCAGTGGCAACGAGGTGATGGAGGCGATGAAGAAGATGGCCGCCGTTGTCGACCGGCAAAACGCCGACGACCCGGCCTATCGCCCGATGGCACCGGGCTTTCAGGGTATCGCCTTCCAGGCCGCCTGCGATCTGGTCTTCAACGGTCGCGAACAGCCATCGGGCTATACCGAACCTCTGCTGCATGCCTATCGTCTGAAGGCCAAAGCCGCCGTCTGACCCCGAAGGTAAAGCAAAGGAGCGGCTGCGCCGCATGCCTTTTTGTCGCCTCGTGGCAACGCGACGCCTTGGCCGGAAGGCTGCACCAGGCCGTTCTGCCCGCTGCCTCCGGCGGGGATATTTTTCCCGAGATGAAGCTGCAGGGTGCTTCATCTTGGTCAAGATACTCCGGGGAGTTTGAGGGGCGGCGCCCCTCATCAGCCGACACCGGCCGCGGGCACTCCGTCCCCAGAACAAAAAGGACTTGCGCCGGCAGGCGCACAATTGCTTTACCCGTCGATGTCCAGCGCCAGCGCGTGGATGCGCCCCGTCAGATCGCCCAGCGCCTGATGCACCGCACGGTGCCGCGCAACGCGGGACATCGCGCCAAAACCCGCCGCACGGATCGTGACCTTGAAGTGGCTTTCACCCGATCCGTCGTCACCCGCATGGCCTGCATGACGGTGACTTTCGTTCTCGACCTCCAGCCGGTCGGGCACAAAGGCCGCGGTCAACCGTGTCTCGATTTCGCTCTTCACGCTCATTTTTTACCTAACCCCTTCAATCCGCCGATGAACCCTTTAAACTTGTGGCCCCGAGTCGGAAAGGCTCCGAAAGGCGTTCTGCACAGATGGCGACAAAGCCCCCCTTTGAGTTCGACCTGCGCGTCAGCGCGGACAAGAAGCGCAAGCAGGCCTCGCGCCGCGGCGCCACGGCGCCCGAGCCGACCGCCCGGCGCTGCGACCATCCCGGCTG
>JBATAV010000323.1:0-6575 GCA_049662025.1 Paracoccaceae bacterium
GGCCCCAGTCAACCGCCCCGAAAACTTCGGCCGGCGCGTCGCCCAGCGCGGCTTCGCCCTCGGTCACCGGGGTGCGGTAGATCACCGGCTCCCAGCTCCAGTTGCCATAGCTTTGATACCATTGGTAGTCGGTTTCAATCCGGGTCAGCCGCCATTTCACCTTCATCGGCGTGGGCAGCAGATCGGTGCCGATCCCGATCAACTGGAAATGTGCCTCGGTGCCTTCGCGGACCACACCGTCGAACAGGGGCTTCACCCCGATCATCGCGGCGGCCGGAACCACTTCGGCGGTCATCCGGCGTTCCACCGGGCGGCCCGAGCCTTCGGCGACACGCACAGTCACCTGTGCTTCCAGCGGGCGGCCCGGATCTTCGACCTGCGGCAAGGCAAGATCGACATAGCTTTTGCCGTCTTCATCGGTCTGATCGCCATAGATCGGCTCCATCACGCCGGAAAATGGCGTGTCCTGGCGGCCGAACACATAGCCCGGCCAAGCCTTCAGCCCGCCGGCGGCGTGCAGCAGAACCTCGCCCTCGACCGCCAGCCCGGCGCCTGGTGCGCCAAAGAGATAGCGCGCGTCGATCACCACCTGCGCCACTTCGCCGGTCAAGGTCAGCGGCGTGTCATCCCTGGTCAGGGTAAAGTCGATGCGCTCGGGCAGAAAATCTTCAACCAGAAAGGTCTTGGTGGCCAGCGGAGCGGCGTCCTGATCGGCCAGCACCCGCAGCGTCCAGACCCCGCGTGGAGCAGAACCTGCAATGGGCAGCGCAAAGACATGGCCACCCGCGCCCTTGTCCTCGACCAGCTGGCGCGAATATTCCACGCCATCAGGCCGCGTCAGCACCGCCGTCAGCGGCAGGCCTTCGACCGCCGCCGCCACCGTATCGCGCGCCAGCGCCGTGGCAAAAACGGTTTCCCCGGCGCGGTAGGCGCCCCGGTCCGTGGTCAGGAACACATCCACCGGCGGCGCCGGTTCCCGACCCTCGACGCCCCGGTCCGACAGGTCGAACTCGGGGTCGGTCAGTGACAGGAAGGCAATGTCGGTCGTAGCATCCTTCACCACCACCATCGCGGGCGACGCCCCGCCGGTGCCGCGTGTCAGCCCCGCGTCAAACCGCGCATAGCCCTGATCGTCGGTCGTGGCCGTGCCCAGCACCGCGTTGGCGCGGTTGACCAGTTCCACCGTCACGCCCGCCTTCGCCCCTGCCGTGCCCAGGCTGCGGACAAAGACATGCAGCCCGTCAACCCCGCTCATCGTGGTGACGCCAAGGTCGGAAACCACGAACCACTGCCAGCCCGCCGGCACCACATAGGGGTCCACCCCCGGCACTTCGGCTTTCAGCGCGTAAATCCCGGCGGGTCGGTCCTTCAGCGCCTCGGCCAGCGGCAGCCGCGTGGTGACATCTTTATTCACCTCTTGTCCGACCGTGGCAGTGCCCGACCAGATCTGTTCGCCCACTTCACCATCGAAATAGGCTTCGGAATATTCCTGCATCGGCCAGCCGAAATAGCTTTCCTGGATTGACCGCAGAAGGTTGCGGTCGGTCACCTGGAACAGCGTCAGCTCCAGCTTTTCGGTGTTCACGGTTTCCACCGGCAGCGCCGCATCCACCGTCTTCGGCAGGACATAGCCGCGGCCTGGGAAGCGCACCCCCGGATTGCGGTCGCGGACATACAGCGTCAGATCGACATCCTTGGCCATGGTCTGGCCATCCTTGGCCGGCAGCCCGTCGCGGAAGGTCACGGTATAGCGCGCGCCATGGACCACTCCGGCCACGCAAAGCTGACTGCTGCCATTCATCTCGACCGTCAGGCCCGGCTCCGGCAGCTTGACATAGGTCGAATAGTCCACGCCCGAGGGCACCAGATCTTCGGAAAACTGCGCACAGATGCGCGGGCGTGCGCTGTCCGCCTCTACAGAGTTGTCGGTGATGCGAAAGCCATATTTGCCGATCGCGTCATCCAGCAGCGCCGCCGTATCGGCCCGGTTCTGCAGCGATTGCGCCAGCCGCAACGCCTGCACCGTGTCACGCCCGCGGCCGATACGTTCCAGCACCTCACCCATCATCACCAGGATGTTGTGGCGCTGTGGCGCCGATGTGGACCGCAGATAAGCGTTCATCGTCGCCTGAAACGCCCGGTTTTCGTACCACGAGCGGTCGGTCGAGGTCGCCTTGGCATTGGCCAGCGCGCGGCGGGCGTATTCCAGCCAGAGGTCAGCCGAATCCTCGATGTTCAAAGCCGCCCCGGTAAAGGCGGTGGCCATCACCAGATTACCGCGCGCCTCATTCTCGGCAGCGGCCTGCAGATGCTCCGCGACGCTCCAGGGGCCGGTCGCATGCGTGCGGCCCAGCGATTGCGCCATCTCGAAAGCGGCGGAAATATCCCAATCCGGCAGGAAAGTCAGCTCCGCGCGGCGGTCTTCGGCGGCAGCCATCAGCGCCGGATCGCCCGCCACCACGCGGGCCGATTGCGCTCCGCTGAAAAACGTCGGCTTCCCCGGGTCTTTCTTCAGAAAGCAGCTGCCGTTGCGGGTGTTGAAGGTCAGCGCCTCGCAGCGCGAATTGGTCAGGCAGGCACGCTCGCAGGCATCTTGCGTGGTGTCGAAGATTGACGCGATGTCGCCGCCGGGAAGGTCGGCATCCTGCGTCACGATCGCCCGGCGTTCGGGAATCAGGTCCTCTGCCCAGACCGCCCCGGAAAACGCCACCACAATGGCCGCAACAGCGGCTTTGGCAAAGCTGCGCATGAAAATACCCTCCTGTCCGATTGTGCCGACTTTCGCATGGCCCCAGGGATCGGGCAAGGCGTCACGCAGCTGTTCTGCGTTAAGTCTTGGTTCATCTTGGTCGGCGAAGGTAGTCGTGAAAACCGGATGTTGCGGGGTGCCGCAGCCGCCGGGCGGGCAGGCAGAATGTCGGCGCAGGGGCGGGATGGACCTTTCGGAAAGACTGGCGAAGGAACGGCGCGGGCGCCTGGCAGCGGAACGGCTGCTGGAACAGAAGACGCGCGAACTTTTCGCCGCCAACGAAAAGCTGGCCCTGCACGCGCGGTCGCTGTCGGATCAAATCGTCGAACAGCGCCAGGTGGTGTATTCCGTCCGGTCCGAGGCGGAAGAGCTGAAAGGCCAGAACAGCCGCTTCCTGCACGATCTGGAGCGGGCGCATACCGCCGCAGTGATGGCCGAAAGGCGGCTGTGGGATTCGATCAACACCATTCGCGACGGGTTCGCCGTCTTCGATTCCTCACTGCGGCTGGCCACCGCAAACCAAGCCTATCTGGCGCTTTTTTCCGGCGAAGGCATCGAGCCTGGCATCAGCTATACTGATCTGATCACCCTGGCGGCAGAAACGGGCCAGGTGGATTTTCAGGGCGAAGACCGCGCCACCTGGGTTGCCCGCATGGTCGCCCGGCTGGATGAAGATTCCGTCGAGACCGAAACTGTCAAACTGTCGAATGGCAGCTGGATCCGCCTCGTCGACCGCCGCGCCCGCGACGGCGACATCGTCAGCCTTGTCTTCGACATCACCGAACAAATGCGCATCTGGGCCGCGATCGAGGCTTTGCCCGACGGCTTTGTCCTTTTCGACCGGGAGGAACGTCTCTTGACCTGCAACCAACGCTACCGCGACATGTTTCCTGACAGCGCCGAGGTGGCGGTTCCCGGCACCTCGTTCGAGGAATTGCTGCGCCACGGCCTTGCCAACGGCCATGTCCCCGAGGCCGTGGGGCGCGAGGAAGACTGGCTTGCCACCCGCCTGCGCCAGTTCCGTGAGGCCAAACAGGGCAGCGAATGCCAGCTTTCCGGCGGTCGCTGGGTCCTGGAATCCGATCACGTCACGCCCGATGGCGGCCGCGTCGGCCTGCGCACCGACATTACCCAACTGCGCGACCAGCAGACCGCGCTGGAGGCCGCCCGCACTGCGGCCGAGGCCGCAAGCCGCGCCAAATCGGCTTTCCTTGCCAATATGAGCCATGAGATTCGCACGCCCATGAACGGCGTTGTCGGCATGGCGGAACTCTTGTGCGACACTTCGCTTTCCGAAGAGCAGCGCCTCTTCGCCGAAACCATCCGGTCCTCGGGCGAGGCGCTTCTGGTCATCATCAACGACATCCTCGACTATTCCAAACTGGAAGCCGAGCGGATGGCGCTGCACCCCGAACCCTTTGATCTGGAACGCACGATCCACGAAGTCACCATGCTTCTGCAGCCCCGCGCACGGGAAAAGGGGCTGGACCTGATGATCGACTTCGACATGTTCCTGCCCACCCGTTATGTCGGCGATCCAGGCCGGTTGCGGCAGGTGCTGACCAACCTGATCGGCAATGCGGTGAAGTTCACCGAAACCGGCCACGTCCTGACCCGCGTCGTCGGGGTTGAGACCGAAGATGGTCGCCAACAGCTTCATGTCACGGTCGAAGACACCGGCATCGGCATCGCGGCTGAGCATCTGGATCATATCTTCGGCGAGTTCAACCAGGTCGAGGATGAAAACAACCGCAAATACGAAGGCACCGGGCTGGGTCTGGCCATCACCCAAAGGCTGATCGAACGCATGGGTGGGGCGGTCTGGGTCGACAGCGAGGCCGGAAAAGGCTCAAGCTTCGGGTTCCGGCTGACCCTGCCGGTGGCCGAAGGCTCTGAACCCGTCCGCCCGCCGGTCACCATCAGCCGCGCCCTGGTTGTGGATGACCAGTTCATCAATCGCACCATTCTGGAGCGCCAGCTCGTGCCTTGCGGAATCGAGGTCACGCTTTGCCGGTCAGGGCTTGAGGCGCTGGCCGCACTGGCTACCGATCCGGGTTATGACGTCTTGCTGACCGACCACGACATGCCGGAAATGGACGGTCTTGCACTGGCCACCAGGGCGCGCGCCGCCGGGCACAAGCTGCCAATCGTCCTTCTGTCTTCAAACCCTGCCGGCGCCCGTGGCCGCGAAGAGTCTGCCGCCATCGACGCCTTCCTGCAAAAGCCGGTCCTGCGGGCCGAATTGTACCGCCGTCTGGAAGAGCTGGTCGGCCCCGCCCCGGTCGCCGCCCCCGAAACGCCCCAAGCCCTTGTCATGGCGACCGAGTTGCGCCAGATGCGCGTGCTGGCGGCTGAAGACAACAAGACCAACCAGCTGGTGTTCCAGAAGATGGTCAAGGGCATCGACATGGAACTGGTCTTCGCGGGCAACGGGCGCGAGGCGGTAGAGCTGTGGAGAAGTTTCCGCCCCGACCTGATCTTCATGGATATCTCGATGCCCGAAATGGACGGAAAAGAGGCGACCCGCGCCATCCGCGCCGCGGAAACCGGCGGTGCCCATGTGCCGATCGTGGCGCTGACCGCGCATGCGATGGACGGCGATTCCGACGGGATCCTTGCTTCGGGAATGGACCGTTACCTGACCAAGCCCTTGCGCAAGGCCACCATCACCGAAACCCTGGTGGAATTCTGCCCGCCCGAGGCACGCCCTGTCGGGGAAGTCACCGAAAGCGCGGCCTGACCGTCAGGCTGCGTTCAGGTCAACCGCCGCCCGCAAGAAGACCATCCGGCTCACGTCCGAAAGATCGGACCGGAAGGCATAGCCTCCCAAGGCAAAGCCGCGCAGATCGGCGGGGTCGGTCAGGTGATGGTCGCAGATGAACCGCGCCATCGCCCCACGCGCCTTCTTGGCAAAGAACGAGACGATCTTTGCCTTCTCGCCTTTCTGTTCCAGAAAAACCGGCGTGATGACCCGCAACTTCAATGCCTTGCGCTGCGCAGCAGCGAAATATTCAACCGAGGCGCAGTTGACCAGAACCCGGGTGTCCACCGCCGCCCCCTGGGCATTCAGCGCCCACGCGATACGGTCGCCCCAAAAAGCGTAAAGGTCGGCTCCGCGCGAGTTTGCAAGGCGGCTGCCCATCTCCATCCGATAGGGCTGAATCGCATCCATTGGCCGCAACAGTCCGTAAAGGCCCGAAAGAATGCGCAGATTCCCATCAGCCCAGCGCCGCGCATCCGCGCCCATTGTGGCGGCCTCCAACCCGGCATAGGTATCGCCGGCAAAGCAATGAACCGCCGGAAACACCGCAGACGCGACCGGGCTGCGGCGAAAGGCGGCATAGCGGCCGCGGTTCAGCCGGGCTAGCGGCTCAGACAGACCCATCAGCTTGCGCAGATCCTCAACCGACAGCCCGCGCGCCGCCTGCACCAGTTTCCAGGCGTCAGAAGCGAATTTCGGCGCGGTCAGTGCCACCCCGTCGGACAAGTCGCGCGGCTTTTCATCAAGCCGCTTGGCGGGCGAGATCACGCAAAGCATTCCGGTCCTCCTGTCTGCCTCAGCCAGCTGTATCGTCCCCATATCACCTTCACGGTTCTGGGATGAAGGTTTCGGGTGGCGCTTGGCATTCTCTCCAGATGAACTGCGCGGGTGTCGGGCCTTTGCGGGTCTTCCGTCTTCGGGCGTTGTTGTCGGCGTCGATGAAGAGCGCGAGGTGGTTTCGCAGCTGGTCGTGGTCGTCATGGTGGGACCGTTTGACGGTCGCCTCCCTGATCGTGCGGTTCGGTTGGCTGGCAGGCGTCTGCTTGCAAAAGCCGCGAAGCATCC
>JBATAV010000324.1:0-3389 GCA_049662025.1 Paracoccaceae bacterium
GGCATCGACGCCGCGCCGCGCCAGCCGCATCGCCCGGCGTCGTGCCAGCGCATCGCCAAGGCTTTCTTCTGCGGCAGCAGTGGCGGCGACGGGCGGTGCCACCGACTTTGCGGATTTAGGCCCCTCGATATGGGCGGCCAGCGCCTCCAGCACCGGGAAGCGGAAGATATCGGTGATCGACACCTTCGCCGCCCCCATCTTGTCGCGGATTTCGCGGTGCGCCTGCACGGCCAGGAGGGAATGGCCGCCGAGGGCAAAGAAGTTGTCCTTGGCCCCCACTTTCGGCACCCCCAGCACCCGCGCCCAGATCACCGCCAGATCGGCCGCCACGGTCGAGACCGGGGCCTCGAACTCTGCCACCGGGAACGCCGCCAGGGGCGCAGGCAGCGCCTTGCGGTCGACCTTGCGGTTGGGCGTCAAGGGCATAGCGGCCAGCGTCACGAAATGCGCCGGCACCATATGGTCGGGCAATTCCGCCGCCAGTGCAGCGCGCAAACCCGCCCCGCTGGCCGCGCCCACGATATAGGCCACCAGCCGCAGGTCACCGGGACTGTCCTCGCGCGCCATCACCACGGCCTGCGAAACGCCGGGCTGACGTTCCAGCGCGGCCTCGATCTCGCCCAACTCGATCCGATAGCCGCGCAGTTTGACCTGATGGTCGGTGCGGCCCAGAAAGTCCATCTTGCCGTCGGGGCGCTGGCGCACGAGGTCTCCGGTGCAATACATCCGGCCCGGATGGAAGGGGTTGGCCGCGAAGCGTTCCGCCGTCAGATCGGCGCGCTGCCAATAGCCGCGCGCAACGCCTTCGCCGCCGATCCAGAGTTCGCCTTCCACGCCCGGCGGCACTGGCTCGCCGCCAGCGTCCAGCACGTAAAGCTGCTGGTTGGCCAAGGGCGTGCCGATGTTCACCACGGCCTCCGCCTCGCCCACCTCTTCCACCGAGGACCAGATCGTCGTCTCGGTCGGGCCGTACATGTTCAGGATGCGCGCCGGGGTCGCCCGGCGCAGGTCATTGACCAGGGTGCCCGGCAGCGCCTCGCCGCCCAGAAGCAGCGTGTTGACCCGGCCCAGCGCCGCCCTGCTGTCGTCGTTCAGCGCAATCATCCGCGCCATCGACGGGGTGCATTGCAGATGGCTGACCTGGTGCCGGATGATCTGCGCGGCAATCGAGAAATCATCCGCTTCGACCCCGCCCCCGGCATTGGCGCGCCTGACCACCTCGGCCAGGGGATAGAGGCCCTCCATCACCTGCTCGGGCGCGATGCCATAGTCGATCAGGCAGGCCACTTCGGAAACCCCGATGCGCTTCAGCTGCTCCACCCGCGCCAGCGCGTCTTCGACGGTGCCGAACAGGCCCGATTCGTCGAAATAGCGGTGGAAGGCATAGTCGAGGATCGCGGCGGCATCTTCGGCAGACAGATCGCGGGTGTCGATATCCATCGGCTTGGTCACGCCGGGCGGCTTCTTGAACGCCGGGAAGGTCCAGGCATATTGCTTGACCAGAGCGGTCGCGGCGCCCAGATAGGCCTTCATCGGGCCTTCGGCAACACGGCGAACCTGTTCGCGGTCGCGCCCGACATAGGTGTGCAGCATCAGGGAAACCTTGAACTGCGCCGGATCATGCCCCGCCTTGCGCAGGGCGTCGTGGTAAAGCGTGATCTTGCCCGCCACTTCGTCGATCGACTGGCCCAGAAGGTGGGTCAGCACATGGGCGCCCATCTCTCCGGCCTCGCGCCAGGTATCGGGGTTGCCGGCGATGGTCACCCAGAGGTCCAGCTCTTTCGACACCGGGCGGGGCTGGGTCTTCACCGTGAACATCGACCCGTCGGCCTTGGGAAAATCGACCCCTTCGCCGCGCCACAACCGGCGCAGCTGATCGGCGGCGGCATACATCGCGGCCTTGTTGTTGGGCGGCGCATTTTCAGGGCGCAGCACGAAATCATCGGGGTGCCAACCGCTGGCGATGCCAAGGCCGGTGCGCCCGTTGGTCAGGTTGTCGATCACCGCCCATTCCTCGGCGATCCGCGCCGGATGATGCAGCGGCACGACGCAAGAGCCTGCCCGCACGGCGATTTTCCTCGTCACCGCCGCCACGGCCGCGCCGGTGACGCTGGGGTTCGGATAGGGCCCGCCAAAGGCGTGGAAGTGACGTTCTGGCGTCCAGACCGCGCAAAAGCCGTGAGTATCGGCGAATTTGGCGCCTTCCAGCAGCAGTTCGTATTTCTTTGAGCCCTGCCCGTCGTCATTGCCCCAATAATAGATCGAGAAATCCATCTTCTGGGCGCTGGTGATCCGGCCAGACGACACCAATGCGCGGTCTTCGTCCGAGGAAATCACCACCTTGAAGCCGCGCGCCAGCGTCCAGAACAGCTCCAGCACCGAGATGTCGAAGCTGAGCGAAGTGACCGCCAGCCAGACGCCGGGATCTGTGCCAAGGCGCCCGTCCATCCCGGTGAAGAAGTTCACCACATTGCGGTGTTCGACCTGCACGCCCTTGGGCCTGCCGGTAGAGCCGGAGGTGTAGATCACATAGGCCACATCCTCGGGGGTAACGCCCGAGTCCGGGTCGGTTGCGGGCGCGGCGGCCAGCCTGCCGTCGGTGTCCAGACACAAGAGATCGGCACTGCCGGGCAGCTGGGCGGCAAGGGCGCTTTGCGTCACGGTCACGGTGGCGCCGCTGTCTTCGACAAACAGCGCCAGCCGGTCGGCGGGATAGGCCGGATCCATCGGCACATAGGCGCCACCTGCCTTTTGAATGGCCAGCGCACCGATCACCAGATCAAGGCCGCGCCGGGTGCAAAGGCCGACCAGCGTTCCGGGCGCGACGCCCATGCCCGCCAGCACATGCGCGGCGCGGTTGGCACGGGCGTTCAGCTGGGCATAGGTCAGGGTTGTGGCCTCAAACGCCAGCGCGGGGGCGTCTGGAGTGCGGGCGACCTGCGCCTCGAACGCGGTGTGGACCATCAGGCTGCGGTCATGGTCCTTCTGGGTGGCGTTCCAGCGGTTCAGCGCCAGATCGCGGTCCGCTTCGGTCAGGGCCGAGAGGTTGGACAGCGGGGTTTCGGGGGAGGCTTGGGCGATCTGGCCCGCGACATGGGCGATGCGGGCCGCCAGCGCCTGCGCCGCGCCGGGGGCAAGGCGGGAGGCGTCGAAATGCAGGGCCTGAGGCGACAAGGTGATGACGGTGCCGGGAACGGACCCTTCGTCGGACAGACCCACGGCGGGCATGGCAATGCCCTGCAAGGCCGCATCACGGGTCATCAGGTCCAGCGGCCAGCCGGTCGCAGGCTTGGCCAAAGCGGCCTCTACGGCGGCAAGGCTGGCGCCCAGGGGGCCAGAGGTCAGCCGCAAGGGCTGCCACCCCGCCACATATCCCGGCAGTCCGGAGG
>JBATAV010000325.1:0-3271 GCA_049662025.1 Paracoccaceae bacterium
GTGACCTTTGCCAGATGCAGCGCCCGTGCCAGTTCTGGCCGATCCGCCTTCCGGCCGCTCTCCACTTCGGTGAACCGGGCCGGAACCTCGGCGCCACGCGCTGCCGCGAAGGCCTCGATCGACTTTCGCTGCGCCTCCAGCCCCAGTCCGGTCGCGCCCTGCCTGGCCGTCGAGACCCGTACGTAGGCCACAAACCTCTGCGCGCTTGCCGATGCCACCACCATCCCGACCGCCGTACACAACTGCCTAAGGCTCGTTGCGCAGGTGGGTACATCGAAATGGAATGAAGACGTAGCCTCAAACGCTTGATTTCGATGGAGGATCTGCATTCATGTCGATCATGTCCCGTCGTCTGGCCGGTCCGAATACACAGCGCGGACGATGATCTCGGTTGGCAACTGGCCCGGGCCGGCACCTTGCAGGACCACCCGGCTGCGTGACGCCGGTGCGCTGCCGGGTTCAGCCATGTAGCGGCCCATGCGTTCCAGCTGCTTGTTGGCAACCGGAAGCCAGGGCGATTGCTGAATGTCACCCGAGGGTGTCTTCATCAGCGGCGGCGTGTCGCGAAGGCGATCATCGGCCTCGGCCCGGCGGCCATGGCATTGGCAACAGGCCGCAAGGGCTGCACGATCAACGGGCTGCCGTGGGAAAGAACGTCAGAACCTTATGGTCACAGCAAGGCTGCCATAGGCTTGCGGTGTCACATCTTTATTGCCAAACGTCCCGCCGACGAACAGGCTGACATCCGTCGTGTCGGTGGCCTTGTAGGTCAGGCCGCCGCCAAAATCGACCCAGTCGGCCTGGTCCGCCGCGGTCCCGGCAACCGTCCCGATCCCGGTAAATTCCGCGGTCAACCCGCCGTCCGCAGCAAAGGCGTGGTTCCATCCCGCCGTTACTGTCAGATCCATCCCCGGCGAAACGGATCGAATCCATTGCGCTTCGACGGACGCCACCATCCAGCTTGACGTGCCCGCCGCATAGCTTGCCGGAAACGGATTGTTGGCCGAAGCCGATTCAGCAAAGGCATCGGTCGAAAGCCAGTCTTTCCCGATCGTGGCCGCAAACCCCAGCACATCCTGCGTCCCGATCCGGTTCGAACACCCGCCCGCAACCCCAGAGTCCTCAGTTCGCCTCCCGTAAGCCCCAGGCCCAACGCAGCGCCACCGCTTGTCTCATAGGGCCGTGCCAGCGCCAGATTGTCGATCCATCCCATCGACCCGAACACTTCGACAAAACTCGAACCGTCCGCACCGGTCGATATGATGTCGGACGTATCATACCGCAGCGCCACGGCGGCCACCGTTTCCGATCCGAAACGGACGTCGCCGGAATCCGGCTGGGCAAAAGCGAGCCCGCCGTACAAGGTCACCCCATCGGCCAACGGGGCGAACCCCCGTACGCCGCTTCCGAACCCGCCGCTGGTGGCAAAGCCCGTCAGGTCATAACCCTCCGGCGACGTCCAGGGCTCGTACCGACCCAAGGCCAGCGCGACGGTCGATCCGTTCAGCCCGACAGCCGCGCCCAATGACCGGTCGGCGGCATCAAGCGAGGCGAGGGCCTGCGTTTCGGTGAATGTGCCCAGCGTGCCGCCACCACCACCAAAGGATAGATCCTCAAAGCCCGCAGAAATCGTGTCTGCGCCCGTCGTCTCATCCTCGTAACGCAGGACATAGGCGGTGCGTTCATCTGGCGACTCCGGCGTAAAGGCCGTGCCCGAAATCATCGTCCCATCGGCCGATACAAAGGTTGCGCTGATCATGGTGATCCCCGCCACATCGACGCCTGCATCGAACGCCAGCACGTTCAGGTCTTGCAGGTCCGTGGCAGCGGTCCAGCGAAAGGCGCGCGAAATGTCATCATATTGAATGCCGATTCCGCCATTCGTGATGAACTCGTCCGACGAAATTCCGACGACGACCGATCCGTCGGCACTGACCGAGGTGGCCAGGGATTGCTCATCACCCCCCACCGTCCCCAGATCAGCCATGGTCCCGCCTTCCCAACGGAACGCATGGAGGGAGGCTTGACCGACGACAACGCTGCCGTCGCCATCGGTGGCGGTGGCGATCGACGAATGTATGTCATCAACTCCGCCAAACCCGCCCAGATCGACCATGCCGTCAGCGCCGGTCCAGCGGAAAGCATGGCCATTGGCGAATTCCGTATCCGAAGCGGCCTGACCGACGATGACCAGACCGTCAAGACTGACGTCAGTCGCCAGTGAAAAGCCACCCGCGATCAGTTCCCCCAGATCGGCCATCCCGCCGGCTTCGGTCCAGCGAAAGGCGCGCTGGGTGATGCTGGTGGGAGAGTTGCGCCAGCCGACAACGACCGATCCGTCATTGCTGACCCCACGCGCGACCGAGGTTTGATCGGGATGATCGGCGCTCAGATCCAGCATCTCGCCGGTTTCGATGTCATATCGGAACGCGTGATAGGGGTTGCTGTAGGCGCTACCTGCCGGGGAAGAACCCACGATATACGGGTCCGCCGCGATGTCAGCGCTGAAGGCTGCCTGTTCAAAGAGTGACAGAAACGGGACAATAAAAGTGGTCCTGGTACCGTCGGGGGTGGTAAATCGGAAGGTTGAAACATTGATGGAGGACTCGTTCGGGCAAGACATGAAAAACTCAAACGTCTCTATGTGCGTTCCCTGCGGCCGTGTCTGATGGTCCGCCCGTGTTGTGAAGGGTTTTGTCGTATACACACTGCGGGAATCAAGTTTTACAACGTCGCATTTCTCATTTTTATCGTTGAAAATAGCTTCACCGACGATGACGTAATTCGCCAGGGATCGGTCCGCGCCGAACAAAAAGCTGCCTGCAGACAGGCAAACCATCACGACGCTCTGTCGAAACCGCGGCTTTGCGGCCCGGCACGGGTGACTGAAAACTGGTCCAAATCGATAAATTGCAGGGGTTGTCATTCGAAACCTCCAGCATGAATTCGTCAAGAAGTGGCCGATTTCCGCCGATTCGCATAGCCTGATCCGCGTCAATTCGTGTCAGCCCTGTTGACTTCCGCTGGAATTCCTGCTGACCCCCACGAATCCCAGCCTGCTGGCCCGATCGTCGCCGTCAGGACCCCCGTGACGGCAACGCGCGACCGTGATGCGGGGATGATCCCCAATTCGGTCATGCAGCACGGCGGCAAGGCGATTCCATTTATCGCCGGCGACATTCCCAAGATGATCCGGGCAACCCGGCGAACCGCCGGGCGGCACGGGTTCCAGCGCGCTATAGCCGCGCTTGCCGGGGTTTCCGTCATTCCG
>JBATAV010000326.1:0-2512 GCA_049662025.1 Paracoccaceae bacterium
CGGCTCATTGCACCTGAACCACGGCGGAACCGAGATGGGCCAGGGGCTGCACATCAAGGTAGCCCAAGTGGTGGCCGAGGTTCTCCAGGTGGACGTGGAGCATATCAGAATCTCGGCCACGACCACGGAAAAGGTGCCGAATACCATCGGCACAGCGGCCTCATCAGGGACCGATCTGAACGCAGGTGCTGCCCGGAATGCGGCATTGGTGATCAAGCAGCGACTGACGGATTTCCTGGCCGAGGAATTCAACGTTCCGGCAGAGCAGATCGTTTTCCGACCCAACCGGGTTGTGGTCGGAAATCAGGAGATGTCATTTCCCGACCTTGCGGGAATGGCCTTCATGAACCGGATCTCGCTGTCTGCTGCTGGCTATTACCGGGCCGAGAAGGGCATCTATGACCCGGTGGCAATGACCGGAGAGCCGCACCGCTACTATGTCTTTGGCGCGGCTGTGGCCGAGGTCATCGTTGACACCCTGACCGGCGAAAACAAAGTGACGCGGATTGATATCCTGCACGATGTCGGAAAGTCACTGAATGAGGCGATTGACTATGGCCAGTTGGAAGGCGGTTTCATTCAGGGCATGGGCTGGCTGACCACCGAAGAGGTGGTCTGGAACCAACAGGGCCGGTTGCTGACCCACGCGCCCTCTACCTACAAGATTCCGGCCTGCAGCGACCGTCCCGACGATTTCCGGATGAAGTTCGTGGATTGGACCGACAACATCGAAGATTCGATCTATCATTCGAAAGCCATTGGAGAGCCACCCTTCTGCCTTGGCATCTCTGTGTTCTTGGCCCTGTCGGACGCCATCGCGGCCGTCTCGCCGCAGGCGTCGGCAATTGATGCGCCTGCAACGCCCGAGCGGATCCTGATGGCGCTGACACAAGCGGCTGAAACCGCGCGCCCGGCCCGGATCGCCACCAAGTGACAGGATTCCAATGGTCATGACCGCAGAAAAACTCTTTGCCGATGTCATCTTTCGCGGTGGCGATATCGTCACGCTGGACCGGGACAACCCCTATATCAGGAATGGCGCCATATCCGTCGTCGGCAACCAGATCGCCTGGGTTGGCGCCGCAACCGATCTTGAAACCCATGTCGCCGGGGCAACCCGCACCTTGGACATCTCGGGGCATATCGTCATCCCCGGCCTGATCGACAGCCATACCCACCTGTTCCAAAGCCTGGGTAAAACCCTTGGCGATGGTCTGTCTTTGTTGCCCTGGCTGGAAAAATTCATGATGCCGCTGTCGGCGAATATCAGCAAACAGGATGCGGTGGCCGCCGTACGCATGGCCGCGTTGAACAGCCTATTGAGCGGCTCTACGACGCTGGTTGATAACCATTATGCGCCAGTGGATGAAGAGACGATCCTCGCAGTTGCCGATGCGATGGAAGAGGTCGGCGTGCGCGGCGTCGTGGCCCGTGGTATCTATGGCCCGATGGTCGAAGGCGGGCTTCGCATGAAATGCGACCCCCTGCTGTTCCAGTACTCTGCCCGGCAGGAACTGGATATCACCCGCGCCTGCATTCAGGCCCGCCCCGCCGGCTCCTTGGTCGAGGTCTGGCCGATGCCGTTGAATGTCGTCTATCTGGATCCCGATCTGATGATCGCCTGCCATGAGTTGGCGATCGAGATGGGCGTATCCTGGCAGGCCCATTGCAGTGAATCGATGTTCGAGGTCGAGATCTTTGAATCGATCCACGGCAAGCGCCCGGCAAAATGGTTGCATGATCAGGGAATTCTGGATGATCGCATCACTCTGGCCCACGGCATCTGGTTTGATGAAGAAGAGATCGCCCTTCTGGGTGACGCCCGGGCCCATGTCATTCACAACCCGATCTGCAACCAGTATCTGGCCTCAGGAATCCTGCAGCTGCAACCGTTGATGACGGCGGGGGTCAATGTGACGCTGGGGACGGATGGCACCGCCTGCACAGGTCTCAACATGTTCGAAGCGCTGAAATCGGCTCACATCCTGCAACGCCTGCGCGAGTTGAAACCGGACGCGACCAGCTCCGAGCTGATCCTGGGTCTGGCTACCCGCAACGGTGGCAAGATGCTGCGCAAGAATGTCGGGGCACTGAAGAAAGGCGCACTGGCTGATATGACCGTGGTAGATCTGAGCGGCATACACCACCAACCGGCGCTTCGGCCAGTTTGCTGCCTGACACTGTCGACCATGGGTTCCGACGTGCGTCACGTCATGGTCAACGGTGATCTGGTCGTTGAGAACCGCCGATCGACCCGGGTGGATCAGGACAAGGTGATTGCCGATTGCCTTCAGGCCTCGCGCAGTTTGATCGAGCGGGCCGGAATTGAAGATTTGCTGGCCGACTGGATTGAATGAAACTGTCACTGGCAAAGAAAAGGCGGCCACAGCGGCGGCGAGATTTGATTATGTAGACGCCCCCCGATGGCATCGATGGGCGTTGTTGGACATCTCTGATCGTAGGCGATTCACAGGTGTCGCGTTGCTCTTAGAGCCTGTCGCGTTCAATTGGG
>JBATAV010000327.1:0-1963 GCA_049662025.1 Paracoccaceae bacterium
CCCGGCGTGGTCGATGGCGAGCATTGGGACGGCGTCGACGCCTTCTTTGCCAAATACGAACACAAGGCCCCCGGCCAGAAAAAGCAAGAGGTCGGCGCCGCCGTCCCCTTCGGCCGCATGGCCACTGCCGCAGACCTGACCGGAATGGCGATCTTCCTCGCCACCGATGAGGCGAAATACATCGTCGCCCAGTGCTTCGGCGTGGACGGCGGCAACTGGATGGCCTGACATGCACACCCCCGCCCTGCCCGCCTACAACCGCAAGACCCTGACCCCCGGCATCGTCCACATCGGGCTTGGCAACTTTCACCGCGCCCATATGGCCGTCTACCTCGACGACCTTTTCGCCTTGGGCGAGGACCACGACTGGGCCATCCTCGGCGCCGGAGTCCGCGCCCCGGACTCCGCCATGCGCGACGCCCTTCTGGCGCAAGATTGCCTCTCGACCGTGATCGAGCTGGACCCCAAGGGCAAAACCGCCCGCCGCGTCGGCGCGATGATCGGCTTTCTGCCCGTGCAGCCCGACAACGCCGCCCTGATCGCCGCCATGTCGCGCCCCGAAATCCGCATCGTCTCGCTCACCGTCACCGAGGGCGGCTATTTCATCAATGCGGCCACCGGCGCCTTCGACCCCGACGCCCCTGAAATCAAGGCCGACGCCGCCAACCCCCACCGCACCGCCTTCGGCGCCATCATCGCTGCCCTGCGCGCCCGCCGCGCTGCAGGCCTGCCGCCCTTTACCGTGATGTCTTGCGACAACCTGCCCGGCAACGGCCACGTCACCGCCGCCGCCGTCACCGGCCTTGCGCGGCTCTCTGACCCCGCATTCGCCGACTGGATCACCACAAACGTCGCCTTCCCCAATGGCATGGTCGACCGCATCACCCCCGCCACCGGCCCCCACGAACGCGCCCTCGCCGCCAGCTTCGGCCTTGACGACCCCGTCCCCGTGACCAGCGAGCCATTCCGCCAATGGGTCGTCGAAGACAATTTCCCGCAAGGCCGCCCGGCACTGGAAAAGGTCGGCGTCACCTTCACCCCGCATGTCCACGCCTATGAGATGATGAAGATCCGCATCCTCAACGGCGGCCATGCCACCATCGCCTATCCCGGCGGGCTGATGGGCATCGAATACGTCCACCAGGCCCTGGCCCACCCGCTGATCCTGGGCTTCCTGAACAAGGTCGAGACCGAAGAGATCATCCCCTACGTCCCCCCCGTCCCCGCCACCGACATCCCGGCCTATTACCGCCTGATCGTCCAGCGCTTTTCCAACCCCGAGGTCGCCGATACCGAGCGCCGGCTTTGTCTCGACGGCTCCAACCGGCAGCCGAAATTCATCCTCCCCTCGATCCGTGATGCCCTTGCCGCAGGCGGGTCGGTCGATGGCCTCGCGCTGGTCTCGGCGCTGTGGTGCCGCTACTGTTTCGGCACCGAAGACGACGGCACCGCGATTCCGCCCAACGACCCCAACTGGGATCGCCTGCAACCGCTGGCCCGCGCCGCCAGGAACGACCCGCAGGCCTGGCTTTCCGGCCTGACCAGCGTCTACGGCGAAGTCGCAGCGAACGACCGTTTCGCCCGGACCTTTGGCCAATGGTTGCGGCGGCTTTGGGCCGAGGGCGCGGCGGCCACCCTGTCCGCCTATCTCGGGGCCAGGGATTGATCGTCCCCGGCGCGGCCGCAGCCTGATCTGCAGGCAGAGCCGCCGGCCCGGCCTTTGCGCTACAGGTCGGCACGGGCAGGTCGGCAGACAATCCTCGACACGGCCAATCCGCCAGGCCCGGTACGTTGCGGGTGCATCTACAGACGTCCCGCGCCGACTCGGGGGCAAGGCAACTGTCGCCAGCCCTCGCGCGACCGTCAATCCCCGAACCGGACAATGCAGCGACAAGGCAGCTCCCGATCAGGATCCGTCGGCCCGATCGCCTTTGCCCCACCCGCCCGACAACCAGTCCCGACC
>JBATAV010000328.1:0-1914 GCA_049662025.1 Paracoccaceae bacterium
GATTGCCGCCAATCCCGGCGGCTATGCCCCCGGCACGCGAGTCCAAATCGAAGCCGGGTTCGCCTTGCCCGCCACCGATTACATCAAGGCCCGACACGCCCAGGACTCCCTGCGCGCCGCAGTTGTAGCGGTCTTTGCCACGGTCGATGTGCTGATCGCGCCCAGCGTTCCCTTTGTTGCGCCGCATGAAGATCCCGAGGTTGCCGATGGAGAAGACAGTGAGATGTTGGCCAGCGGTTTTGCCAATGTCACGGGCCACCCGTCGCTAAGCGTGCCTATGGGGATGGTGACTGGTCTGCCTGCAGGGATGCAGCTGACCGGGCCTTTGGCCGCGGATGCGCGGCTGATGTCGATTGCATCCCGGATCGAGGCGTTGATGACAGGTCTTGCCGCGGCATAGATCGTTGACCCGAAATCGCCCTTTGTCGATCAAACCATCCGCAGTGGGCGCGGAAAGGGTTCAGATTTCAGGGGGCACAGCCTCTGATAATCGGCTGTTTCGGGAGTGGTGCCATCAAACAGCTCAGGCGCCCGGTGCGCTTCTGCGGGTCTTGTTCGCCAGCAAGGGCTGGGGCATGGCGCATCGGGATGTGGACGACGTTTGATTCTTTGGACGTCCCCCGGGTTCTGTCGCAAACTTTGTGAGTTGACGCTCGGAGTGCGATGGGCTGACGATCGTCAGCTTGGTTCAGCGGTTTCGGAGGACAAACGATGATCTCATTCAAAGGCGCTCAGTTTCCGAAGGAGATCATCCTCTTCGCCGTGTTTTTTTTGTCCGTTACACCGTGTCGTATCGGGACCTTGAAGAGATCATGGCCGAACGGGGAGTGAACGTCGATCATGCAACCCTCAACCGCTGGGTTGCCAAGTACTCGCCGCCGATTGCCGACAACGCGCGACGCCGCAAAACCGCAGTGGATCGATCCTGGCGGATGCCCTCTCGGGACATTGCTTTGCAATGCCCTGCCGGGTGACAGATGAGACTCTGAGTAATTGATCGTTCGCCCTCTCTGACGGATCCTGATTGGGACCGAAAACAGGAGGACATGATGGAACGCTACTTTGCTGGACTTGATGTCTCGAAGGACGAGACCGCTATTTGTGTAAAGGGATCAGATGGAAGGACGGCTGTGGCGCTGAAGAAGCCCACTGACCCCGATGTCATTGCCGCCGCTCTGGTGCAGACCAATTTGCCAATCTGCTGCGTGGTGATGGAAACCGGGCGCATGGCAAACTGGCTCTACCATGAACTTGCAAATCGCGGAGTGCCAATTGTCTGCATCGATGCGCGCCAAGCCCATGCAGTGCTGAGCCAGATGCACAACAAGACCGACGCCAACGATGCCGCGATGTTGGCCGAACTGGCGCGGACCGGCTTTTATCGACGCGTGGCGGTGAAGAGCCGCCTCGCCCAAGAGCGGCGGGCGCTGTTGCGGGCGCGCGTTGTCGCGGTCAAAACGCGCATGAACATCGAGAATACGATCCGCGGGTTATTGGCCAGCTTTGGTATTCGCTTACCCAAGCACCTTCAGACCTATGAGCGCCGCGTCGAGGCGGCGGCCGCACAGGCGCCCACGCTGGGAGATATCCTTCTGCCACTGCTGCGATTGCGGACAGAAGCGCTGCGACAAGCGGCGCAGTTGTCGAAAGCAATGTTGAAGCAGGCCCGCGAGGATGAGGCATGCCAGCGTCTGATGTCTATCCCAGGCGTCGGCGCCGTCAGTGCCGTGACCTTTGTTGCAACGATAGACGATCCCGCGCGGTTCCGCAGCTCGCGCTCCGTCGGGGCCTATATCGGGCTTACCTCCCGGCGGTATCAGTCCGGGGAAATGGACTATGGCGGACGCATCTCCCGCCGAGGAGACCAACGGCTGCGAACCGTCCTTCACGAGGCCGCGAACAGCCTGCTCTGTC
>JBATAV010000329.1:0-4909 GCA_049662025.1 Paracoccaceae bacterium
CAGGCCCGTCTGGCCGATATCAACGCCTGGTCGGCCGAAGGGCGCGCGGCTTCCATCCTGCGCGGCCTGGGGTTCGAGCCGGCCCAGCAACTGATGCCCTGTTCGGCCTTCTCGGGCGGCTGGCGGATGCGGGTGGCCCTTGCCGGCATCCTCTTCGCCCAGCCCGACTACCTGCTTCTGGACGAACCGACCAACTACCTTGACCTTGAAGGCGCGCTCTGGCTGGAGAACTATCTGCGCGACTATCCTCATACCGTCATCATCATCAGCCATGACCGCGGCCTTCTGAACCGCGCCGTGCAGGGCATCCTGCATCTCGACGCCCGCAAGCTGACCTACTGGCAGGGTGGCTATGACCAATTTGCCCGCCAGATGACCGAACGCCGCGCCCTTCTGACCGCCGAGGCGAAGAAGGTCGAGGCCCGCCGGGCCCATCTGCAAAGCTTCGTCGACCGCTTCAAGGCCAAGGCATCAAAGGCCGTTCAGGCGCAATCGCGCGTCAAGATGCTGGAAAAGCTGACCCCGATCACCGCGCCGGAAGAGGCGAAAAAGGTGGTCTTCACCTTTCCCGAGCCCGAAGAGCTTTCGCCTCCCATCATCAACATGGATGGCGCCGCGGTGGGCTACGGCGGCCCGCCGGTCCTCCGGCGTTTATCCTTGCGCATCGACCAGGATGACCGGATTGCCCTCCTTGGCCGCAATGGCGAAGGAAAGTCCACGCTTTCCAAGCTGTTGGCAGGCAAACTTGAAGCATGTGAAGGCCGCATCCACCGCTCGAACAAGCTGCGCATCGGCTATTTCGCCCAGCATCAGGTTGATGAGTTGCACATCGACGAGACCCCGCTGCAACACGTCCAGCGCCTGCGCCCGGCCGAGCAACAGGCCCGCCTGCGCGCCCGCCTTGCGGGATTCGGCCTGATGGCCGATCAGGCCGAAACACCGGTCGGGCGGCTCTCGGGAGGCCAGAAGGCGCGGCTTTCGCTGCTTCTGGCCACCATCGACGCGCCACATCTGCTGATTCTCGATGAGCCGACCAACCACCTCGACATCGAATCCCGCGAAGCGCTGGTCAATGCGCTGACCGAATATTCCGGCGCAGTCATTCTTGTTTCCCACGACATGCACCTCCTCAGCCTCGTTGCCGACCGGCTCTGGCTGGTCAAGGGCGGAGCCGTCACCCCCTTCAACGAAGACCTCGAGGCCTATCGCCGCCTGCTCCTTTCCGGCGACGAAGATGCCAAGCCAGAGGCAAAGCCGGTTGAGAAGCCGAAGAAAGCCAGCCGCGACGAGGTTCTGGGGATGAAGGCCGAGATCCGCAAATGCGAAGACCGCCTCGCCAAGCTGAACGACATGCGCAGCAAGCTGGCCACCAAACTGGCCGATCAGGCACTCTATGAACCCGCCCGCAAGGGAGAGCTGGAAACGTGGAACCGCAAATACGCCGAGGTGATGGAAGGACTCGACCGCGCCGAGGACATGTGGCTGGCTGCCCAAGGAAAGCTGGAGCTGGCGGGGTAAGACGCATGCCTTTCCTATGACGGCCGATGAGGTGGCCCGCCCTACACTGGCCGTAGGGAAACGCGGGTTGCGCAAGGCGCCTGTCCTCAAGCCAGGAGGCCAAACCATGGGAGAGTATAGCGAAATTTTCGTCGGATTGGATGTGGCCAAAGACCGGCATGCTGTTGCCATCGCCGTGCCGGTGACCGTACCAAGACGAACCGCCGGGATGCGGAGATGCTGGCGCGCCTGTCTCGGGCAGGCGAGTTGACTGATCTGGACACCGGACGCCCACAAAGCCATACGTGGCTTGATCCGCGCCCGTGAGGCCGCCGTAAGAGGCCGCACCCGCAAACCGCAGGAGATACGATCTTTCCTGTTGCGACACGGCAAGGTTTATCCGGGCCTGACGGCCTGAGGCACCAAATATCTGCGCTGGCTGCAGGAGATCAGTTTCCCGCTTGCGGGGCGCTGCCGTTCTACAAGAGCTGATCCTCGCGGAAACGCAAGGCCGGGAACGAGTTCTGCGACTGGAAAAAGCCATTGAGGACAGTCTGATTGACTGGCCGTTGGCCCGGTGGCGGAGCATCTGCAGGTGCTGCGTGGGGTCAGGCTGATCTGCGCCGCTACATTCATGGTCGAGGTTGGCGATGTGCGGCGGTTCACCAATCCGCGTCAACTGCTGGGCCATCTCGGTCTGGTGCCGTCCGAGCGGTCAACCCGGGATTCCATCCGGCGAGGCAGCATCAGCAAGACCGGCAATGCCCGGTTGCGCCGCGTGCGGGCAGAAGCGCCTGTACCTATCGCGTTCCTGCAAAGGTTGGCGTGAAGAAATACGACGAAAGTCGACACATGCCGGAAGCGGTGCGCGACATCGCGTGGAAGGTACAAGCCCGTCTGACCAAGCGCTACCCGGCGCCCACCGGTCGCGGCAAGCGCAGCACGGTCGCCGTTACCGCCGTTGCCCGCGAACTTGCGGCCTTTATGTGAGCGATTGCCCGGATGGATACTGAACAGACAGGGGCCTGAACCAGAGCCAAACCACAACACCGCGCCTATCGGCGGGGACGTGGCATTGAATGGGGAATTCCCGGCTGCACTTTGTGGCCGGCACTGCCGACGCCCGTTGTAAGAGAGGACCGGCCCCGGATGAACACATGGACATGCGGTAACCAACCCGCGCATCAGAGCTTGTTCACCCGCGCCGCGGGCCACGTCCCCGCCGATCGGCGTCATACATACCAAACCGGCGCGATCTCCGCGGCGAACAGATCGCCACGAAGATTGTCCTTGCAAAAGGACATCAGAGGCGATGCCCCGGACCTGTCGCCGGTTCCGCCGCGAATGGCAGCCTTTCTGGCGATGCGCGCGCGGCACTGAATCTCCGCTTCGACAATGCCACCTTCATCGCCGTCGAAGCCGTGCCGCGCGCCTTCCGCCGCCACCTGCGCCCGCAACGGGCCATCAGCTTCGCTCAAATCCTGCCCGCTGCTTCACGCGCTCACTTCGTTGCCGACTGGCACCTTGCCGACCTGATCCCCCCCGGCACCCGCGCCGACTGGACGATCGGAGCGCAAGCCTTGCCCCCACCACTACGTCACCCCACCATAGTCTCACCCCGGCCACCCTCCGCCGCCGCTACCCTCCGCCGCATCGTCTGATCGCCCTTCATCTTGGCACAAATATTCCGGGGGGAGGCGCGAATGCCCGCATTCGCGCTTGGGGGGCTGCCCCCTGCCACACAGGTTTCGGCATTCCAAAGGCCGCTGTAACGCGCTAGCCTGCCTCGAGCCGGAGGCCGAATGCCCGAAACCGCCTTTCTCATCACCGCCTTCGCCACGCTGTTCGTGGTGATTGACCCGCCAGGGCTGGTGCCGATGTTCATCGCTCTTACCCGCGGCATGGCGGCCGACCGCCGCCGCGCGATGGCACAGCGGGCCTGCCTGATCGCCTCGGTTCTCCTGACGGCTTTTGGCCTGTTCGGCGAATCCATCCTCGGCTTCATCGGCATCTCGATGCCCGCCTTCCGCATCGCGGGCGGTATCTTGCTGTTCCTCACTGCCCTCGACATGCTGTTCGAGCGCCGCACCCAGCGCCGTGAAGGCCAGCAGGCCGAGCCCGATCACGACCCTTCGGTCTTCCCCCTCGCCACGCCCTTGATTGCCGGGCCGGGCGCCATCGCCACGATGATCCTGCTCGTGGGGCAATCCGGCCCCGGCTGGCAGGGGGCGGCCTGGGTTATCGGCCTTCTCGCCCTGATGATGGTCGTGACCTTCGCCTTCCTCCTCGCGTCGCCCCCGCTTGAACGCCTCCTCGGCCGCACCGGCGTGATCGTGATCACCCGGCTTCTGGGAATGCTCCTGGCCGCCCTCTCGGTGCAATTCGTCATCGACGGCGTGCGCCAGACCGGGCTTGTCGGCTAGCCCCCTTTTCCCCGCCCCCCACATCGCCCATATTGCCGGTAACCGGAGGCGTCATGGACGGCGACAACATCGCAAGGCTTTCCTACCTGGCACTGCTTCTGGCGGCTGTCGGCGGCTGGATCATTGTCGAATACCGCAGTCGGCTGGGCCAGGCCCTGCGCACCGCCACCGCCTGGGGGCTTATCTTCATCGGCGTCGCAGCCGGGTACGGATTGTGGAAGGACATCCGCACCGACATGATCCCCAGCCAGATCATGACCGACAGCGGCAAGATGGAACTGCCCCGCGCTGAAGACGGGCATTACTACGCCACCCTCACCATCAACGGCACCAAGGTGCGCTTCATGGCCGATACCGGGGCCTCGAACATGGTGCTGTCGCGAAAGGATGCGCAGCGCCTGGGCATCGACCCCGACGGCCTGCTCTATCTTGGCCAGGCCTCCACGGCGAACGGCCAGGTACGCACCGCCCATGTCACGCTGGACAGCGTTGACTTCGGCCCATTCCACGACACCCCCTTCGCGGCCTGGGTCAACGATGGCGAGATGGACGGCTCACTGCTCGGCATGGACTACCTCGGCAAATTCCGTATCGAAATCGCGGGCGACCGGATGATCCTCAGCCGCTGACCGGCGCTGCCGGGCGGCACAAAAGGCAGGCCCGCAAGGTCTTGCCTCTTGCCAAATATGCCCGCGCAGAGCGCCGCAACCGATGCCCCGCTCAGCCCGCTTCGGCCTTCTTTTCCCAGCGCCCGGATTCGTCGTTCCAGTACTGCGCCGCCAGCCCGGCCGCGGTCACCGCCTTCCATTCCGCCCGCGCCGCCTGCAACTGACCTTCGTCGCCCGCGTCAAACAGCAGCCAGACCCGCTCCATCGCCTGTGCTTCCTGCGGATCGACGGCCAGCGCGCCCACCAGCATCACCGCCCGCGCGCCGTTCACCGCCTTGCCCTGCCCCAGCAGAACCGGCTGATCGGCATCCAGTGCGCCGC
>JBATAV010000330.1:0-3776 GCA_049662025.1 Paracoccaceae bacterium
CATCAAACCGGCGGGTGGGATGCACACGCGCCGCGAGAGTATCGGGACGGAGCCTCTGCCGTTACGGGCAGGTGATCCGGATTTCCTTGCCATCGGTCCGGCCCATGTTGGCCAGATCCGATTGCGCAGCGCAGTTGGGGCCGAAGGCATTGTCGTTGTCCGGCCCGCCGCTGTTGATGCAGGCCGACAGGGCCAGCAGGGTGATTAGCAGCGGGGCGGTGAGTGTCAGGCGCATGGGGTTTCCCTTTTGTTGCGATGACGAGAAATGGCTCCCGGAAAAGCCCTGGCAGATGACGCGGGTATTCTTGTCGACGAGAACGGCCATTTTGGAGTGACGCCCTAGTACTGTTTAGGGGCAGCGAGAGCGAGTGTTACCCCTTCGTATCCCATGCCGCCGATGTCGTTTGATGTGATGAAGGCGCCTTCCAAGATAGATGGCGTTAGCCAGACTCGTGCCCTTTGCCCAGCAAGCGTTTCATCTGAAATCGCACTGCCTAGCTCAACGAATGTGGTCATCTCCTCAAGTGCTGAATCCGCGTCCATGAACGGATTTGAGACTGCGCAGATCTGATAAATTCGGCCATTCAGCGGAGCCGCCGATATCCCGAGCAAGAACGGCGAGCCCTCGCCTTCGACCACAAACCAGCTCTGATATGGGGCTTTGCCATCCTGTGGCGATAGCATCGTCCGAAACGGCTCTGGGGTATCAGCGTATCCAAGCGCCTCTGCTGCGGAACCAACTTTGTCGAGTCTTCCTGGATTTTGGACGCAATGACCTACAAAAGCGATAACAAACGCGCGCGGCTCTACTGCACGGAACATATCGCCAACTGTCAGTTCGTCTGCCTGCGCGGACATGCCGAGAGTTATTCCGAGCAGTTGGGCTACAATGCGCACGCCCTCACCCCTTCACCGCCTTGACGATCTTCTCCGCGCCATCCTTCAGGTCATCGGCGGCAATGACGTTCAGGCCGGATTTGCGGATGATGTCCTTGCCAAGTTCCACATTGGTGCCCTCAAGCCGCACCACCAGCGGCACTTTCAGGCCGACCTCTTTCACAGCGGCGATCACCCCTTCGGCGATGATGTCGCAGCGCATGATGCCGCCGAAGATGTTGACCAGAATGCCCTTCACCTGCGGGTCGGAGGTGATGATCTTGAACGCCTCGGTCACCTTTTCCTTGGTGGCGCCACCGCCGACGTCAAGGAAGTTGGCCGGCTCGGCGCCGTAGAGCTTGATGATGTCCATCGTCGCCATCGCGAGGCCAGCACCATTGACCATGCAGCCGATTTCACCATCCAGCGCGATGTAGTTCAGATCGAATTTGCTGGCGGCCAGTTCCTTGGGGTCTTCCTCGGTCTCGTCGCGCAGGGCGGCGATGTCGGGGTGGCGGTACATGGCGTTGTCGTCAAAGCCCATCTTGGCGTCGAGAAGCTTCAGGTTGCCGTCCTTCAACACCACCAGCGGGTTGATCTCGACCATGTCCATGTCCTTGTCGATGAACAGCCGGTAGAGGTTGCGCACGATGCCGACGCATTGCTTGACTTGGTGCCCGGTCAGGCCAAGGCCAAAGGCGACGCGGCGGCCGTGGAAATCCTGCAACCCGGTGGCGGGGTCGATGGTGAAGGTCAGGATCTTTTCGGGCGTGTCATGGGCGACGTCCTCGATGCTCATCCCGCCTTCGGTGGAACAGACGATCGAGACGCGGCTGGTCTGACGGTCGATCAACAGGGCGAGGTAAAGCTCGCGCGCGATGTCGGAGCCGTCTTCGATGTAGATGCGGTTGACCTGCTTGCCGGCCGGGCCGGTCTGCACAGTCACCAAGGTGCGGCCCATCATCTGTTTGGCGAATTCGGCGGCTTCACCGACGCTGCGGGCCAGCCGAACGCCGCCCTTTTCGCCGGCCTCGGGTTCCTTGAAATGGCCCTTGCCGCGGCCACCTGCATGGATCTGCGCCTTGACCACCCAGAGCGGGCCATCCATTTCACCGGCGGCGGTCTTGGCCTCTTCGGCGCGCAGGACGACACGGCCATCCGACACCGGAATGCCATAGCTGCGAAGAAGCGCCTTGGCCTGATATTCGTGGATGTTCATGTGCGCCGCCTCGCCGATGGGGAATTTGCGGAGTTTCTGCCATGAAAACAGGGGGGGCCAAAGCTGATTTCGCTGCAAGGCAGCAAATTGGCGGAAAATAGCCCCATTTGTGATCACAGCTTCAAAAAGTGTGATCACAGTTTTGAATCCCGTGATCACATGGCCGGCAGGCTGCCCTGCGCGTTAGCGCCAACCTGATTCGCCGCCCCGACCGGTCAGTTGAGGAATACCGCAAACAGGATCGAGTCACCCCAGACCAGCGATTCGAAATCCCGCCACGATTGCAGGCTGGCCTGCGGGCCCTTGCGGACGTAGGGCAGGAAGCCTTCGCCCTGGATCATCGAGACCAGATCGAGGGCGGGCGGATCGGCGAACATCGCCGCGACGTCGATTCCGGCCTCGCCGCCAAAGCGCCAATGCGGCACCAGAAGCTTGCCGGTCAGGATGGCTTCGGCGTCGGCCAGCACGGCCTGCCAGTGTTCTGCCATGCCGGGGGGCATGTTGATGCCCAGGCCCGAGACCTGCTTTTCGTTCGGAATCCATTCGCTGTCATTGTCGGTTTCCTTCGCGACAAGCGCCCAGAAGCGGCGGTTGTCGCCGATCGTTGCCAGAAGATGGTCATGTGCCGAGGCGGCGCGCGCGGCATCGGGCTTTTGTGCCATTGCGAACAGGATCATCGCCACGCGGTCGGCCTGGCGGCCGAACATCATGTCCATGGCATTGTTGGGCGGCGTCGTGCCCTGCAGCGCGCGCATCGCGTTGGACGAGGCGATGACGCGGTCCACCGCCGGGGCGGGGTCATAGGCGAGGCCCACCTCGGCAAAGGCCGACAGCAGGTGGGTATAGGCCGAAAGCCAGGCGGCATCGGCGGTGTCGAAGCGGATCGTGGGCGCGATCATGTCGACCGTCGCCAGCCGCCCCGCCCCCAGCGTCAGCCCGGCGACAGCGCCGACATCTTCGCCGGAATCGCGGGCGCCGTTCATGTTGATGTCGAACCACAGGTCGGACACGGCGATTTCCAGCGCGAAATCCTGGCTGCCCAACTGGTCCAGCGCCGCGCGGGCCTTGCCCATGTCGGCGTCAAGGTCAGTCAGCAGGGTGACGATATCCTGCGCCGCGAAGGGCCGGGCGGCAGGGTTTTCCGGGATCGGCAGCCGCAGGATCGGCAGTTCCGACCAGTCGGCCTGCATGCCGGTCTGCCAGCGCAGTTGCAGCGCGGATTCGACTCCCGAAAGGAAACGCAGCCCGGCCAGTGCAAAGAGATCGGGCGGCGTGGGCGCGGGCAGGGCAGCCAGCTGCGCTTCGGTGGCGTGGATGCCGGTTGCGGCAATTTCGGAGGAAATCGGCGAGGGGTCGGCAAGGGCGAGGCCCGGCAACAGAGACAGCGTCGCGGCGATCAGGGGCAGGCGCATGGTGCATTCCTCGTACAGTCGGGCGGGTTGACGCAGGATGCGCCGGGGGTCCTCAAGGGTCAAGTTGCCGCGGAGTAAGGATTTCCGGCGGCATGCCGAGCGCGGATGGCAGCGCCTCCGGTGGGAGTATTTCCAAAGGCGCAAAGGCGGGGAGAGGTTCTTGTCATTTGCGCCTTGCCAAATACTCCCCGCGGAGCGTCCTCGGGCTGGGCCGGGTGCTCAGGCCGGGATGAGGGTGCACAGGCGCTGGCCGCGGGGCAGGCGGGTGT
>JBATAV010000331.1:0-3350 GCA_049662025.1 Paracoccaceae bacterium
CTTCAGCATCCGGCCGCCAGCGAACGGGTACTCAAGATGCAACTCGTCGATCCGGCGCATCAACGCGAGATCAGCGTCCGAAGTTGGGCGCGGCAGGCAATAGATGCTGCCCCGGCTGATCCCGAGCGCCCTGCTTGGCGGCTGACGCTCAGTTCACGCGCGCGGTCGATCATCGCTTTGCGCTCGGCAACAGACCCGCCGTGCCGAGCGACACGGCCAAGAAAACCATTCTCCAGCGTCAACTCGCCTATCTCTGCGTGCAGCGTCTTCACGTCCCCGGCCCGGACCGAGTCGTCCGCTATGACAGCGCCGAATACACCGGAGGCGCCTTCCAGGATCTGCGCGCGCCATTGCGTGAACTGATTCGGGTGCACGGCGAACTGCTTGGCCAACGTCGCCAATGCCTTCTCGCCTCTGATGGATGCCGGGGCCACTTTGGCTTTGAACGCCAGGCCGTGATTCCAGCGCGGTCGTCTGGTCATGGTCTCTCTTCGCTCTCGGCAATCATGCCGATGCCGCAGTCTTCGGCATGGTCGAGAACTGACCACCAGCGTCGGGCGAGTTCCCCGAAAGCCTCTTTCACCGGCCCTGCCTGTCGCTGCGGCCGAGGGTAGGCATAAGGCCAGGCCTGGGCGTGATCGACGCCCAAGAATCGGAAGGGGCCGTATCACCGGTGAATTGCGCCAGCAACAGCGTCGACCCCTTGATGGTCTGCATCTTTCCTCTCCCTCAGATCGCGGGCTTCACCCAGGCCCCGTTCCGCGCCGAGGACCGCACGCAAGCATCGACGAAAGCCACCCCTTCGACCCCTTCCTTCAGGCCGGGGAAAGTGACGGCGCTGTCCAGCGCCACGCCGTCACGCCGTGCAAGAATGGCCCGCGCGGCTTCAGCATAAATGTTGGCAAAGCCTTCCAGATAGCCCTCCGGGTGGCCCGGCGGCACACGGGTGACGCGGCCCGCCTCTGGGCCCGCCCCGGCCCCGCCACGGCTGATCCTAATCCGTGGCTGGCCAAGTGGGGTGACCCACAGGTAGTTCGGGTCTTCCTGCGCCCATTCGATGCCCGCTTTGGTGCCATAGACGCGCAGCCGCAGGGCGTTTTCGTTCCCCGTCGCCACTTGTGAACACCACAGCATTCCCCGCGCACCGCCCTGATAGCGCAGCAGGACATGGGCGTTGTCATCCAACCGCCGACCGGGAACGAAGCGTTGCAGGTCGGCTGCCAGTTCTTCGACCTTCAACCCGGTGACAAAGCTGGCGAGGTTGAACGCATGGGTGCCGATATCGCCCGTGCTGCCACCTGCCCCGCTGCGCGCCGGATCGGTGCGCCAATCGGCCTGCTTCTGGCCTGAGGCTTCGATCGGTTCGGACAGCCAGTCCTGCGCGTATTCCACCTGCACGACACGGATGTCACCCAGCGCTCCGGCATCGACCATCGACTTGGCATGGCGCACCATCGGATAGCCGGTGTAGTTGTGGGTCAGCGCGAAGATCACGCCGCTGGTCTCGGCCGCCTTTGCCAGCCGCTTGGCCTCGGCCAGGGTCGCGGTCAGCGGCTTGTCGCAGATCACATGGATGCCGCGGCGCAGGAACTGCATCGCCACGGGGGCGTGCATGTGGTTGGGGGTAACGATGGCCACAGCCTCGATCCCGTCCAGGCGTTTGGCCTCGCGCGCGGCCATCCCGGCAAAGCTGGCATAGGCGCGCGGCACGCCCAGATCGGCGGCGGAGGCCAGGCTTTTCTCGGCGGTTGAGGAAAAGCAGCCCGCGACCAGTTCGTACTGATCGTCCAGCCGCACTGCAATACGGTGGACCGCGCCGATGAAGGCATCGCGCCCGCCCCCCACCATGCCAAGACGAATGCGCGGCGCGCGCGCGACATGAAGCCCGGTGATCGCCATGGAATCCCCCCGTGACCTGCAGCCAAACGCGGCGCCAATTGATATGTTAGCGCTGCCGAGTGTGCCGGTCTATCGGGGAGCCGGCCTACCAGCGCAGTATCCGTCGACCGATCAGGGCGGAAACCGTGGTCACGAACAGGATCGCCAACCCATACCAGGTGACATAGAAAAGCGGGCTCGATTCCGTGCAATGCATGGCATAAACTGCCGCCCCCGCGCCGCTGCCCGCCAGCCCGATCAGGGCGCCGGTCAGCGTTGGCGTTGTCGTGGCGCCGGACCGCAGGGCGGTGAACAGAGCGGCCACCGGCAGGGCAGACAGCACCGGAATGGCAACCAGGCAGATGTTGTTCGATTCTCCCATCAGCGCCATGCCGCGCAGTTCGGGTGCAGTGGTTCCGTAGGCCCAGGCCAGCATGCCCAGCGCCGCCAGCGCCACCAGGGACAATGGCCACAGCCGCGCCTTGCCTTCTGGCCGGGCCGCCGTCAGGGCAGCGGTCAGCGCGATGGCGAAGAGCGCCAGTGTAAGGACGTGACGCATGACCGGCACGAAGGTGACCAAAGCATTGGCCAGATCGACACGCGGGCCAAGGGTAGCCAGCAAGCCTGCCATGGACACCACGACCGCCGGCAGGAACAACGGCAGCACCCGCCGTGCCGGAGCGGACTCTGGCCGGGTATCGGCCGAAAGGGCCCGGATCAGATCATCCGTCCTCATTCCACATGCCTTTCCCGTAGCGCCGACAGCGCTTTGAGCGCCCGGTGCAGCGCCACCCGCACCGCACCTTCGGTCATTCCCATCTGCGCGCCGGTTTCGGACGCGCTGGCCCCTTCAAACCCGATCAGCCGCACGATCCCGGCCGAACGCGAGTCCAGCATGCCGATCAGCTTTTCCATGTCGCTGCGTTCGGTCGGATCGGTCTCGGGCGGGGCCGCGAGCACATCGCCGAAATCTTCGACCGGCAGATCGATGCGCTGGCCACGGGCGCGGAACGCGTCCACCACCTTGTGGCGCGTGATGGCATAAAGCCACGGCCGCAGCGGCGCGTCCTGCCGCCAAGTGTGGCGTTTCGTGTGAACGGCCAGAAGCACCTCCTGCACCACATCCTCGCATTGCGCTTCGCCCAGGGCGCGACCCCGCGCCCGGACAATTCCCCGGATCACCGGCGAAACGGCTTGCAGGAATGTGCGGTAAGCCCGCGCATCCCCAGCCATGGCCTCCCGCAACAGGGCTGCCCAGTCGTCTTCCGGTCCGGTCATTTCCGCCAGTCCATACGCATCACGGCCACAGGTGTTACACGAAGCCCACGAAAAGGCGACAGTGTCAGATCAAATCGCCGCGAGTTCGGCCAGCACCGCACGGGCCGCAGCGGCCGGATCCGGGGCGGCCCAGATCGGGCGACCGATCACCACATGGTCGGCCCCGGCGCGGATCGCCTGCGCTGGTGTGGCGA
>JBATAV010000332.1:0-5110 GCA_049662025.1 Paracoccaceae bacterium
CCGAAGCTCAGGCGGTTCAGCCAGAGGTCGTCGGACGGCGCTTGCCCAAGTGCCCGGCGGCCCGGCAGGCACAGCGCCGCCGTCAGGCCCGCAAACAGGGTTGCGTGGAACTGCCGCCGCGTCAGCATCACCCTGCCCTCCGGTTGGATGGCGTGAAGATAACACCCGACCCGCGCCGCCTGTCAGCGCCCATTCCCGGCGGCTGCGGTTTCTTGCCGAAGCGCGCCAGAACCGGACGAAAGCGGAAAGATCAGCCCGCGGGCATCCGCGCTTCGGCCATGCCGGCGTACCAGCTGGCACCGAACGGAATGGCGTTGTCGTCGAAATTATAGGCCGGATGGTGGACCATCGCGGTATCGCCGTTGCCAAGGAAGATATAGGCGCCGGGGCGTTCGTTCAGCATGTAGCTGAAATCCTCGGCCCCCATCAGGGGCGCGGTGTCGGTATCGACCTGGCCCGAGACGGCGCGGGCGACGTCGGCGGCGAAACCGGTGTTCTGCTCGGCATTCACCGTCACCGGATAGCCGCGCTGGTAGCGCAATTCCGCCTTTGCGCCCAAGGCCTTGGCGGTGCCTTCGACGATCTCGGTCAGGCGCTGCTCGACCAGATCCTGCACTTTGGCATCCATGGTGCGGACGGTGCCTTTCATCGTCACCACCTGCGGGATGACGTTATGGGCGGTTGAATCGGTGGCGACGGTGCAGACCGAGACCACGACCTGCTTCAAGGGGTCAACCGTACGGCTGGCAATCGTTTGAATTGCCACGACAATATGGGCGGCGACGACGGTGGAATCAACGCAGTCATGCGGTTTGGCGGCGTGACCGCCCTTGCCGGTGACCACGATCTCGAACTGGTCGGCGGCGGCCATCATCGCACCGGGGCGGATGGCGAAATGGCCGACAGGGATGCCGGGCATGTTGTGCATGCCGTAGACTTCGTCAATATTCCAACGGGTTATCAAGCCATCTTCAACCATCACCTTACCGCCGCCGCCACCCTCTTCGGCGGGCTGGAAGATGCACACGACGGTGCCGTCGAAGTTGCGCGTCTCCGCCAGATACTTGGCGGCGCCCAACAGCATGGCGGTGTGCCCGTCATGGCCGCAAGCGTGCATCTTGCCGGGGGTTTTCGAGGCATAGGCGACGCCGGTCTGTTCGATGATCGGCAGCGCATCCATATCGGCGCGCAAGCCGATCACGCGGCCCTTGTTGTCGGATTTTCCTTTGATAACAGCCACAACGCCGGTGCGCCCGATGCCTTCGACCACTTCATCGCAGCCAAAGCCGCGGCAGAGGTCGGCCACTTTTCCAGCCGTGCGGTGAACCTCGAACAACAACTCGGGGTTCTCATGGAAATCGCGGCGCCAGGCGGTGATTTCGGGCAAGAGTTCGGCAAAGCGGTTCTTGGGGGGCATGGGAGTCTCCTTTGACCGCGAAGGTGGACCCATGGCCGGGTCGCGGCAAGGGGGTGCGGAAGGCGTTGCCGCGAGAGAGGCGACGCGCGCCGCATTAACCAGCTGATTTTGCGTAGAAAAGATGCGCTGCAATGCGCCTGCCATACGTCTGGCAAACCTCTGGCACTTTTGCCGCCCGTTGCGGCATTAACCAATGCGCGCGAATCAGCGAAAGACCGCGGCCCCGCTAAAGGCTGGGTCCGGGGGCGATCTTGCTGCCGTCGGAAAACCGCGACAGCCGAAACCGCGTCAGGTCATGGCCAACCGCCCTGCCCAGCACCAGATCGGCAACCACCCGGCCCATGCCGGGACCGATGCCGAAGCCATGCCCGCTCATCCCGGTGGCGATGGTCAGGCCCGGGATCGGCGCGTGATCCACCACCGGCACCACATCGGGCAGCGTGTCGATCATGCCGGCCCAGGCGGTCTTCAGCCTTGGCCGACCAAGCGCCGGAAAGGCGGCGGCAAAGGCGTCCTGCACGCGGCCAAGGGTCTTCATGTTGGGCGCGGGGTTCAGGATGCGCAGGCGTTCGAACGGGCTTTGCGCGTCATCCGCCCAGGCCCGCGGCGTGCCCCAGGCATCGGGATAGCCCGATGGCGCGGCCAGCCGGAAGGTGGTGGCGCGAAAGTCGTTGCGCAGCACCGGCAGATAAGAGCCGAACGAGGCAAAGGCATCGCGGCCAAGGAAGAAATCATGCGCCGAGCCGCCGGGGGCCAGCGAATAGCCGCCATCGGCCCGGCGGCGAAAGGCGAGGTCGTCATCCGCAGCGGCACCGGGAAAGATCTCGGGCATCGGCTCGGTGGCGGCCACCGAGGCCAGCACCGAAAGCTGCGGGATTTTCACCCCATGGCGGCCAAGGAACAGCCGCGACCAGGCCCCGGCGGCGACCACGACGTGATCGCAGGCGATGCGGCCCACTTCGGTGACGACGCCGGCGACCTTTCCGACGGCGATATCAAGGCCCCGCACGGCGCAGGCCTCAACGATCACCACGCCGCGTTCCTCGGCCTCGGCGGCCAGCATCGGTACGGCCACCCAAGGCTCGGCCCGCGCGTCCGAGGCGGTCCAGAGCGCACCTTTCCACGCCCCCACCGCCCCCTTCAGCATGGCGGCGGTTTCCGCGCCGGTCAGCAGCCGGGTGTCAAGCTGATGGGCGCGGGAATGTTCGGTCCAGGCCTCGAACCCGTCGATCTCCTTCTGGGTCTTGGCCAGATACATCACGCCGGTCTGCTGAAAGCCCAAGGCCTCGCCCATCTCGGCGGCAAGGCGTTTCCAGATCGACAGGCTTTCCGCCATGATCGGCAATTCCGAAGGGTCGCGGCCCTGCTGGCGCACCCAGCCCCAGTTGCGACTGGATTGTTCGCCCGCGATGCGGCCCTTTTCGCACAGAACCACCGACAGGCCCTTTTGCACGAGATGCCAGGCCGTCATCACCCCGATGACGCCGCCGCCGATGATGACGACATCGGCGCGCGCGGGCAACGGCGCGGCAAAGCGGATCGGGGTGGCATCAGTGATCGGGAAGTTCACGCAAGGGTCTCCAACAGCCGTTCCATGAACCGTTGGCCGGCCTGAAACTCGGTGATTTCAAGGTATTCGTCGGGCTGATGGGCCTGGGCGATGTCACCGGGGCCGCAGACAATGGCGGAATAGCCGGCGGCCTGGAATTGCCCGGCCTCGGTGCCATAGCTGACGACACCGGTGGCATTGTCGCCGGTCAGGGTGCGGGCCAGCGCCTCGGCAGCGCCATTGGTTTCGGGTTTCAGGCCGGGGACGTTGAAGAAGCGTTCCAGATCCACCCCCGCCTCGGGGCGGCGGGCCTTCAGGGCGGCGTCAAGCCGGGCGGCTTCGGCGGCGAAATCGGCAGCGCGGGCTTCGAGATCGTCGTCGGGGACGATGCGCATCTCGATGGCAAAGCGGCAATCGGCGGCGGTGATGTTGTTGGCGGTGCCGCCCTGGATGGTGCCGACATGAAGGGTGGAGAACGGCGGGTAGAACTGGCCGCCCAGCGGCAGGCGGGGGGCCGCCTGGATGGCGGCGTTGCGGTCGTTGACCCACCCGATCAGGCGGGCGGCCTCCATGATGGCCGAAACGCCGTCGGGCAGCAGCGAGGAATGCACCTCATAGCCTTTGACATGCACATGAAACCCGGTGCCGCCCTTGTGGCCGGTGATGATCTTCATGTTCGACGGCTCGCCGATCAGGGCGGCGCTGCCCTTGGGGACCACCTGTTGCATGGTTTCGATCATCGGCGGGGCGCCGGTGCAGCCGATTTCCTCGTCATAGGACAGCGCCAGTTGCAGAGGGCGCGAGACGCCGCGCCGCGCCGCCTCGGCCACCGCCCAGACGGCCAGCGCGACATAACCCTTCATGTCGCAGGTGCCGCGGCCGTAAAGCCGCCCGTCGCGCTCGGTCACCTCCCAGGGGTCCGAGGTCCAGGTCTGGCCATCGACCGGCACCACGTCGGAATGGCCCGACAGCACCACGGCGCCTTCGGCCCATGGCCCGGCATGGGCGATCAGCGCGGCTTTCTGGCGATCCTCGCTCCAATGGCGAAAGCAGCGCACCCCCTGCCCGGTCAGATAGCCTTCCAGCCAGTCGATCAGCGCCAGGTTCGACTGGCGACTCACCGTCGGAAAGGCGACCAACCGGTCGAGCAACTGACGCGGCGTCAGAATCTTCATCTTTCGCTCCGGTGACTGACCCATATCTGGTAGCCAGCCTGTGCCTCGCCCCAAGCAGTGTCAATATCTGGCAATTTGACCGGCGAACCAGACATTATGCCGAAACTCCACTGTGGAATCCTGACCCAGAAACAGGATTGATAGACCACCAAAAATCGGGAACAGTTGCACACAAGGGGGTGGCCCCTGCTGCGGTGCCGCAACCGAAAAGCAAAGAAAAACAAAAAGAAAAGACCTGGGGAGTTCTACATGCCCGACGGGGCTAAACCTGTCCTGGATGTCCGGGGCCTCAAGACCATTTTCCGCACCCGTGCGGGCGAGATCCATGCCGTGAACGACGTCAGCTTCGCGCTGCACGCGGGCGAGTTGCTGGGGGTTGTGGGCGAAAGCGGGTCGGGCAAGTCGGTGACGATGATGTCGCTTCTGGGGCTGCTGCCGATGCCCCCGGCCGAGGTGCGGGCGGGCGAAGTGCTGCTGGACGGGCGCGACATCCTGCATCTGCCGGCCGATGCCTTGCGCCGGGTGCGTGGGGCCAAGGTCGGATTCGTGTTCCAGGACCCGATGACCAGCCTGAACCCGGTCTTCACCGTCGGCATGCAGATCATGGAGCCGCTGAAAAAGCACCTTGGCATGACCAGAAGACAGGCCGAGGACAGGGCGGTGGAGTTGCTGGATCTGGTCGGCATCCCGGATGCGCGGGCCCGGCTCTACAACTTTCCGCACCAGTTTTCCGGCGGCATGCGGCAGCGGGTGATGATTGCCATCGCGCTGGCCTGCGACCCCGACGTGCTGATCGCGGATGAACCCACCACCGCGCTGGATGTCACCATTCAGGCCCAGATCCTCGAGCTGATAAAGGACCTGCGGCAAAAGCTGGGCATGGCGATCATCTGGATCACCCATGATCTGGGCGTCATCGCCGGCATCGCCGACCGGGTTCTGGTGATGTATGGCGGCCAGGTGGTGGAA
>JBATAV010000333.1:0-3274 GCA_049662025.1 Paracoccaceae bacterium
CAGCGAGGCCAGCCGTTCATGGCTTTGCCGGTAAGCGCGGTGCAGGTCCAGAAACGCCCGCGCCAAGGCGGGCGCATTCGAGGCCGCCAGCCGCAGATCGGCCAGTGGTGGCGTGCCAGAGGTGAAAACCGGGTCCGCCAGTGCCTCGCGCATGTCCGATACCATGCGTTCGCTTTCGCCCACCGTCAGCTCGGTCACATCCAGCCCGAACTCCTGCGCCAGACCCAGCACCACACCGGCGGAAACCGGGCGGTGGTTGTTCTCCATCTGGTTCAGATAGGGCAGGCTGACGCCCAGCTTGTCGGCAAAGATCTTTTGCGTCAGGCCAAGGCGCGACCGGATCTGGCGCAGCTTGACCCCGGCATACAGCTTCTGGGCGGGCATCGGCGTCTCCTTTGCAAAACCGTTTAGGGGCTTTGCAAACCACCCGTCAAGTCGGAATGCCGATCGCCCGCGCGCGGCGGATCACCACCAGGATCGCCAGAATCGAAGCGGCCGATGACCCCAGCATGATCAGGATCAGCGGCATCTCGGTCGATCCCGGCACCAGCAGGGCCCCCGCCACCGATGCCAGCGCCGCCCCGCCGCCGATCATCAGCGCACCTCCCAGGCCCGAGGCCGAGCCCGCCAGTTCGGGTCGCACCGACAGGATGCCGGCATTGGCATTGGGCAGGGCGATGCCGTTGCCGATGCCGAGGAAGATGGTCAGCCCGAAGAACGTCTCCGGCCCCGACAGCCCGGCCCAGGTCAGCAGCGCCAACAGCGCCATTCCGAAGGTGGTGACGGCGCAGCCTGCCATCACCATCCGGTTCATCCCGACCCGGACCGAGTACCGCCCGGCCAGAAAGTTCCCCGCCGCATAGCCCAGCGCCGGCAGCCCGAACAGCAGACCCACGTCCGCCGATGACATCCGGTAGACCTCGGTCCCGATAAAGGGGGCGCCCCCCAGATAGGCGAAGAAACAACCGGATGAGAAGGCTGCCGACAGCGAATAGCCCCAGAACCGGGGTGAGGCCAGGAGCCGGGGATATTCCCGGATCTGCCCGACCAGCGACACATCGCGCAAAACGGCCGTCTCGCCCAGATCGGCCCAGACCAGCGCCAATACCCCCGCACCCAGCACCAGCAGCAGCACAAAGCTGCCCTGCCAGCCAAAGGTAACGTCCAGCCAGCCGCCGATGGCGGGGCCGATCATCGGCATCAGGCTGACCCCCATGGTGACATAGCCGATCATCGAGGCGGCCTCGGCATCGTCGGTGATGTCGCGCACGATGGCCCGGCTCAACGCCGTGCCCGCCGCGATCACCGCCTGCGCCATGCGGCAGATCAGAAAGACCGTCGCACTGGTCGCCAGAAGCGTGCCGACAGAGGCCAGAAGGAACAGTCCCAGCGCCCAGAGCAGCACCTTGCGCCGCCCGTAGCGGTCCGCCAGCGGGCCGATCACCACTTGCAGCACCGCCGACAGCGCCAGATACAGCGGCACCGATTGCTGCATGACGCCGTAAGGCACGCCGAACCATTTCGCCATGCCGGGCAGCGAGGGCAGGAAAACACTCATCGTCAGGGCCGACAGCCCCGCCAGCAGCACCAGCGTGGGCAGCACCGGCGGGGTGCGGTTGTCAAGAAAACGGGCTTTGCTCATGCAAACTCGCTACGCCGGGGGGCGGGCGAAGTCCATGGGGCAGGGCGCTAGCCGCGAAAGATGAACCAGGCACCGGCTGCGATCAGGCAAAACCCGACCAGATGGTTCAAGGTCAGCGGCTCTTTCAGGTAGGCCCACGAAAAGATCGTAAAAACCGAAAGGGTGATCACTTCTTGAATGGTCTTCAGCTGGGCCGCCGAAAAATAGCCGTGGCCGATCCGGTTGGCGGGCACCTGCAGGCAGTATTCAAAGAAGGCGATCCCCCAGCTGATCAGGATCACCGTGATCAGCGCGGTGGATTTGTATTTCAGGTGGCCATACCAGGCGAAGGTCATGAAGAGGTTCGAGGCGGTCAGCAGGCCGATGGTGAGGACAGGAATGGGCAGGGCGGGCAAGATGGCCTCCGGCGAGGGGATTGGAATGACAGGCAATTGAAGCCCATGGAGCGAAAAAACCGTTTCATCTCAATGATTCTATTTGAAACTGGTGGCGAGGATAGCCTTCTGCAGGGTCATTGATGGCCATCGAAAGACCAGGTCGGATGCAACCGGAAAGCCGCCCCGAAGGGCGGTTGGCCAGCAGATCGGGAAGTTTTCGCGTCAGATATCGGATCGTCGGCAAAACTGGCCCGACGTAGGTGGGATGCAGGGAATCGGATGAACTCCGCTTCAGTCGGCGGGCGAAGTCGTGGGCCGCGAGGATCGAGCAGGACTGAGGGGCGAGGTGGACAGGCAGCCGGTCGTGACCGTCATGGTGCAAGCGCCTGACGGCTGCGTCCATGCAGGTCTGCGCCATTGGCGACGAGGGACTGGTCGGCCATCTTCAACTTGCCCTCGCGCTGCATAGTCCTGCGCGCGGCGACCCAGTCGCGGCACTTCGAGAGCCGGGCCTTGGGCTTTCTTGCCTGGATTGCGGTCAATCCGTTGGCCGTCAGGTGAAGGCTTGCATGCACCGTCAGGCGCCTGTCGGCAACGGGATCGTCGATATGCGGCTTGCCCCGTCAGGCGTCGGGCGAGGTGGAGGTTGCGGCGACGTCCTTGTGAATGATCACGTCGGCCTGCGGATAGGCGGTCAGGATGGCGCGACGCAGCGCGGCGCCGATGGCATGGGCCTCGCGCAGGGGCTGGTCGCCGTCCAGTTCGATATGCAGGTGGACAAAGATTCGGCGGCCGGCGGTGCGGGTCTTCAGATCGTGAAAGCCATGCACGCCGGGCCAGTCGCGCGCGATGGCACTGATGCCCGCGATCACCGCAGGGTCGGCGCGGCGGTCCATCAGCGCATCCCAGGCGCCCTTGCCGATACGCGCCGCACCGTAAACCATCACGACAGCCGCCGTCAGCGCGACCACGGCGTCGATGTTGGTCAGCCCCCAGCGGGACGAGGCGAAAAGCGCCACAATGGCGCCAAGGCTGGGCAGAAGGTCGCCAAGGTAATGCAGCCGGTCGGCGGCGATGACCCGACTGCCGGTCCGCCGGGTGACGCGGCCCTGCCACCAGACCAGCGCCAGCGTCAGCACCACCGACACACCCATCACCGCCATGCCGCGCGTCTCGTCCATCAGGATCGGTGCGGCGGGCGCCAGCAGGCGCGCGATGGCAGCCCAGCCGATGACCAGCGCCGACACCGCGATGA
>JBATAV010000334.1:0-3687 GCA_049662025.1 Paracoccaceae bacterium
GCGGCGGATGCGGGTGGCCTTGATGACGGGCTGTGCGCAGAAAGCTTTGAATACCGATATCAACGATGCCACCATCCGGCTGCTGCGTCGGCTGGGCTGCGAGGTGGTGGTGGCCAAGGGGGCGGGCTGCTGCGGGGCCTTGACGCATCATATGGGCAAGGCGGCGCTGGCCCATGGCAGTGCGGCGGCCAATATCCGGGCCTGGATGGCAGAGAAGGCCTCAGGCGGGCTGGATGCGGTTGTCATCAACACCAGCGGTTGCGGCACCACGGTGAAGGATTACGGGCATATGTTCCGCAACGATCCTTTGGCGGTGGAGGCGGCCGAGGTCGCAGGCCTGGCCAAGGATGTCAGCGAGGTGCTGGTCAACCTGGGCCTGCCGGAGGGCGCGCCGAAGGGGCTGCGGGTGGCCTATCATGCGGCCTGCAGCCTGCAGCATGGCCAACAGGTGAAAAGCGCGCCGAAAGATCTGCTGAAGCAGGTGGGGTTCGAGGTGGTCGAGCCTGCCGACAGCCATCTGTGCTGTGGCAGTGCGGGCACCTACAACCTGTTGCAGCCGGTCATCAGCGCCGAGTTGAAGGCCCGCAAGGTCAAGACGCTGGAGGCAAAGGCGCCTGATATCGTCGCGGCGGGCAATATCGGCTGCATGATGCAGATTGGATCTGGCACCGGGGTGCCGGTGGTGCATACGGTAGAGTTGCTGGACTGGGCGACGGGGGGGCCGCGTCCACGCGCATTGGCGGATTAGCGGCCTTTGCCACAAATCCGCCTGAATTGGTCCTTAGCCCCGAAACGAAACGCCGTGGAGGCCCGATGCTTCGGCTTGCGCTGATCCTGTTTGCCCTTGCCGCGAGCCCGTTCGCCGCGCCGGTCCTTGCCGATGGCAGCGCCCTTGTCGGCATGCGCACCGCCGATGATGTCAAGGGCTGGCAATCGGTCGGCAAGCTGTTGATGGGCGAGCGCGGGTTCTGCACCGGCGCGCTGATCGAGCCGCAACTGGTGCTGACCGCCGCGCATTGTCTCTATGACAAGGAAACCGGGGCCCGCACCCCCGATGACCAGATCCGCTTTCAGGCCGGTTGGCGCGATGGCCGGGCCGAGGCGTATCGCGGTGTACGCCGGGCGGTGGTTCACCCCGATTACGTCTATTCCGGCGAAGACGAGGTGCAGCGCGTCGCCTATGACGTGGCGCTGCTGGAGCTGGATCAGCCGATCATGCTGCCGCAGTTGCAGCCCTTTGCCACCGACACAAGGCCCGGCGAGGGGGCTGCGGTCAGCGTGGTCAGCTATGCGATGAACCGGTCAGAAGTGCCGTCGATCGAGAAAGGCTGCGCGGTGTTGTCTTCGACCGTGCCGGCGCTGATCCTGTCTTGCGACATCGACTTCGGCTCGTCCGGCGCGCCGGTGTTTTCGATTGTCGACGGGGTGGCGCGGGTGGTCTCGGTGATCTCGGCCAAGGCGGAACTGGAGGGGCACAAGGTGGCGCTGGCGGTGCCGCTGGAGGCGCCGCTGAAGGTGTTGCGGGCCGAATTGGCCCGCGGAGAAAGCGGGCGCGAGGTCGCTTCGGGGGTGAAAGTGCTGAAAGGTGGCGGCTTGGGCGCCAAGTTCCTGTCGCCATGAGGGGCCGGGTGATCACGGGCCGGGCGGGTCTTCTGGCCGTTTGCGCGGCTGGTCTGCTGGCGGTGCTGGCCCCCGGTGCGCGGGCCGAAACCACCGGGCTGGAGCCGCTGACCCGGCGCGACCAGCTGCTGGGTTGGGAGGCGGTGGGCCGGGTCGATCTGGAAAAGGGCGGCTTTTGCACCGGCGCGCGGATTGCCACCGATCTGGTGCTGACGGCGGCGCATTGCGTCTATGACGACAAGGGCGCGCCGGTGGACCCTGCAGAGATGACGTTCCGCGCCGGTTTTGCCGATGGACAGTCGATCGCGGAATCGGGGGTACTGCGCACGGTGGCGCATCCCGACTACAACCCGCTGACGCCGGTTTCCCCCGACAATGTGCGCCATGATGTGGCGATATTGCAGCTGGCAGCGCCGATCCCGGCGGCGGTGGCGGCGCCCTTCACCATCGTGGCGCCGGGCAAGGGCGATACGGTTTCGGTGGTTTCTTACGCCCAAGGTCGGGAAGAGGCGCTACGCTGGCAGCGGGAATGTACCGTGCTGGACCGGGCCGAGGGGCTGATTGCGATGGATTGCGACGTGACCTTCGGCGCCTCCGGCGCGCCGGTGTTCGACCGCTCGGGCGGAGCGGCAGGCGGGCGGGCGCGGATCGTGTCGATCATCTCGGCGGGCGGACCGACCGACAAGGGCAAGATTGCCTATGGGATGGAACTGCCCGGCGTGGTGCGCGAGCTGAAGGCGCTGCTGTCGGCCGGCAAATCGCTGGCCGAAGCGGGCGTGGCGCCAGCGGTGGCGCCCAGTCTGCCGGGCATTCGGCGGTTGGGTGTGGGTGATGGCAGCAGCCGCGACATTGGCGCACGGTTCGTGACGCCGAAGGCGACGACGCCCTGAGGGCAGTTGCGGGGGCCTTGAAAGGCCGCCTTTGCATTCCCAGATCATGCAGGACCGGGTGCCATGATGGGCCCGGTTTCCCTGCCCGGCCCCATGATGGGGCGGGCGTCACGACACATCGCTTTTGCGAAAGGATGATGATATGCGCAGCTTTGATTTCGCGCCGCTTTACCGCGCCACCGTTGGCTTTGACCGGGTGGCCGATCTGATGGACCGGGTTCTGTCGGCCGATGTGGCCCAGCCCACCTATCCGCCCTACAACATCGAAAAGACTGCCGAGGATGCCTACCGCATCTCGATCGCCGTGGCCGGGTTTGCGCCCGAAGAACTGTCGGTCGAGGTCAAGGACGGCACGCTGCATGTGGCTGCCCGCAAGGCCGAAGGCGAGGACGAGCGCAGCTATCTGCACCGCGGCATCGCCACCCGCGCGTTCGAGCGGCGCTTTGCGCTGGCCGATCATGTGAAGGTCACCGGGGCCGCGCATGAGCATGGCATGCTGCATATCGACCTTGCACGCGAGATCCCCGAAGAGGCCAAGCCCCGCCGGATCGAGATTGCCCGCCCTGCCGGCGAGGCGGTGGCGATCGAGGGCAAGGCCGAAACGGTCAACTGATCCCGCGCTTGTGGTAAGGAAAGGCCCGGACAGCGATGTCCGGGCCTTTTTGCATTTGAACAGACCGGATCAGCGGCTGAGGCTTTGCGCAAGGCGCATCAGATTTACCGCCTCGATCCGGTAGCCGAAGGGGTCTTCGCCGCGGGCCGAAAGGGCCAGGTCGATGGCCTGATCCCAGCCCCAGTCGCCCAGGTAGGTGGAGCCTTGCAGAAGCTGGCCGAAACCTGCGATCGAGGCGGCGAAGCGGGCCTCGCTCGTGGCGGGCTCGGTGCCGGTGATCGGGGTTTCGATCAGCTGGCTTTGGTCTTCGCCCGGCGCTTTCCAGCGCAGGCGCAGGAAGCCAAGCTCGCTGGCGCCTTCGGGGGCAGGGGCGGTGCCGTACCGCAGGGGATCGTTCCGCAGCGCGTCCGAACCGGGGGCGGTGACTTCGTAGATTGCGGTCACCTGCAGCCCGGCGCCGATCTCGCCCGCATCCACCTTGTCGTTGTTGAAATCCTCGCGCCGCAGGGCGCGGGTTTCATAGCCGATCAGGCGGTATTCGGCGACCTCGGCGGGGTTCCATTC
>JBATAV010000335.1:0-4875 GCA_049662025.1 Paracoccaceae bacterium
GACCCTGGCATACCAGTCGGTGCTGAACCCGGTCCAGACCATGACGATGTTGCCGGAGTTGAAGGAATAGGCGACCAGAACGATGATCGGCAGATAGAGGAAGGCAAGAAAGCACAAGGCCAGCGTGCGCAGCCCCGGCACTTCGCCAAAGGTGCGGCGGTGCTTCGGTCGCGCCACCGAGGCAGCCGCGACGACATTGGGTTGAGAGACTGCCATCAATGCGCCCCCGCCTGCCCGGCACCGCGCGGTGCGCGGGCGTAAAGCATCAGGAACACCATCACGAAGGCCAAGAGGATCATCGCCAGCGCCGATCCGAACGGCCAGTTGCGCGCGGTCGAGAACTGGAACTGCACCAGCGTGCCCAGCATCAGGTTCTTGCCGCCGCCCAGAAGATCGGGCTGGATGAAGGCACCAAGGCTGGGGATGAAGACCAGAAGACAGCCCGCAATGATCCCCGGCTTCGACAGCGGGATGATGATCTTGGAAAACGTCTCCCACTGCGAGGAATAGAGGTCCGCCCCCGCCTCGACGAGGCTGAAGTCCAGTTTCTCGAGGCTGGCGTAGATCGGCAGCACCATCAGCGGAATGAAGGTGTAGGTCAGCCCAATCGCGATGGCGAAGTCGGAATACATCAGGCCCAGCGTCTCGCCCGGTGCCAAAAGCCCGGTCCAGCGGAACGGCGCCTCGATCACTCCGTTGCGGCCCAGGATGATGATCCAGGCAAAGGTCCGCACCAGCTGGTTGGTCCAGAACGGAATGGTGATCAGCAAGATCCACAGGTTGCGGTGGCGCAGCGGCTGGCGGGCGATGAACCAGGCCACCGGAAAGCCGACGACCAGGCAGAAGACCATCGCCACCAGGGCCAGCCCGACCGACCGCGCGATGATGATCAGATAGCCGGGGCTGAGGCGCAGGCTGTCGTCCAGCATCCGCTCATAAAGAAGCTGCACATAGGCGTTGCCGGAAAAAACCCAAGCAACGCCGCCATAGGGTTTCGCCTCAAGAAACGAGTAGCTGCCCATGATGATCACCGGGATCAGCATGAAGATGCCGATGATGGCGACCGCAGGGCCAAGCGCCAGCATACGGCGAAGGGCGGCGTTTTCGGGCAGGTTGGCCATCACTCCTCCAGCACTTGAACGGACCGCGGGTCGAGAGTGACGCCGACACGATCACCAACCGCACGGCGCGGCTGATCGACATCGGCCATGCGTTCGGAGACCAGAAGCGGCGCGGCCTCGCCGATGCCGACCTCCATCAGGCAGGCGTTGCCCAGATACTGCACGGTCTCGACCTGCCCATCGACGGTGCCCTGTCCCTTCGGGGCAAGCCGCACCTTTTCGGGGCGCAGGAACAGCGTGGCACTGCGCTGCCCCGGCCGCGCCCTGGCCCCGTTGGCGCGCAGCTCCAGCCCACCCCTGGTCCGGCACGTGACGTCGGCCGCGATCGGCGAGGTGACCTCGGCCGCGATGAAATTCGCGTCGCCGACAAAGCCCGCGACGAAGCGGTTGGTGGGGTGTTCGTAGATCTCGGTGGGGGTGCCGACCTGCTGGACCTGGCCTTCGGACATCACCGCGATCCGGTCGCTCATCGACAGCGCCTCGTCCTGGTCGTGGGTGACGAAGATGAAGGTGATCGCGGTCTCGGCCTGGATCTGCTTCAGTTCCTGGCGCATTGCCTGCCGCAGTTTCAGGTCCAGCGCCGACAACGGTTCATCAAGAAGCAGCACCTTGGGATGCGGCGCCAGCGCGCGGGCCAGCGCCACCCGCTGCTGCTGGCCGCCCGAAAGCTGCGTCGGCAGGCGGTCGGCAAATTGCTCCATCTTCACCAGCCGCAGCGTATCGGTGACGGTGGTGCGGATCTCCTCGGCGGGCCGACGCAGGCGGCGCAGCCCGTAGGCGACATTTTCCGACACCGTCATGTGCGGGAACAGCGAATAGCTCTGAAAGACCGTGTTCACCGGGCGCTTGTGGGTCGGCACATTGACGATGTCCTGCCCGAACAGCCGGATCACCCCGCCGCTGACTTGCTCGAACCCCGCCAGCGCGCGCAAAAGCGTGGTCTTGCCGCAACCCGACGGGCCGAGCAGCGTGAAGAATTCATTGTCGCGGATCTCGAACGAAATGCCGCGCAGCGCCTCGACCGCGCTGGCCCCTCGTCCATAGGTCTTGCGAACATTCTCCAGCGCGACCGCCGGTTCGACGCCAGACCGATCAACCGCCGTCGGCCCGGCCGGATGCAGGGGCGTGACAGTTGCGGCCGGTTGGATACGGGTCATCGCATCACTCCATCGGTGCGAGTTCGGTGACTTCGCGACGGAACGGGATTGCCCCAACTTCGGGCATCGTGTCCTGTTCTCGGGCAAAGCGGTGGCCGGCATAGGTGGCCCAGGCGATCGGGGCCGGTGCATCGGCATCGCCAATGCGCTGGATCGACCGGATTCCGGCCGCCGCCGATTCGCTTTCGTGGGATTTCAGCTCTTGCCAAAGCGCGTCATTGGGCAACCGAGCCGTTACCAGAACGACGGCATCAGAGGTCAGATCGCGGGTGCGGTACTGCTCCAGCGTTTTCAGCGTCCATTCCGAGACCAAGTTCGCGGGTGTCACCAGCGTGACCCGCAGCCCCTTTTTCACCAGAAGTTCAGCGAGAACCCCACCCTTATAGCAGTGATCGTCGTCATAAAGCACGACCTCGCCGCCTTCCGGCAGATTGCCCGCCGTCAGATCGTCGGGCGTGAACACCGGCCTTTCCTCGGCAACCCGGATCGGCGCCAGATTGTGCCGCGCCACCTCATAGCCGCGCCTGGCAGCGGCGCGGGTGGCCTCCTTGTTCATCGCCTCGGCCATCCGGGCCAGGGCCGGGATGGCCTGATCCTCCCACAACCGCAGTTCGATGAACGGGGCGATTTCCGAGGTCGGGGGCAGGTCGATCTGCTCGGTGAAGATCACCCCCCAGCCACCGTCGGCCTCGATCCGCCGCATCCCGACCACCGCCAAAGGGTCGCGATAGCCGCAATTGCAATGTTCCACCTGAAACAAGCGGTTCTTCGCCGTGACCGGGCCGGTCCTGACCGGCTCGTACAGGATGTCATGGCAAGGGTCGCGCTTTGACACGGTGCCGTTCGGCATTCGTGGGCAGTCCTTTCGAATGGTTCTGATGCCGCAGTGTCTTGCAGTATCCCGATATTCCAATGCGGCGGTCAGCGAATGAATAACCCTATAGGGTTAAACGGCGGGGATCGCGGTTCGACGGCTTGCCCTCTGGCATTGCCCTGTCGCTCTTTCCCGATGGCTTCCGGCACCGCCTCCGGGCGCCATTCTGCGGCGGTCACGCGCTCGGCGCGGCCCTTGGCCTTGCTCGGTACTGTGGCGGCCAGCCCACAGGGCGTATTGTTGGCCAGCCAGATCGCCTCATCCTCGTCCTTGAAGCACATGACGCCGAGGACCGGTCTGGCTCAACACCTTGCCAATGCGGACGCGGCCGCCGGCCAGGTCTACCGCCACCATATCGGTGAACGTTCCCCCGATACGGCTGAAATGCTCGTCGGGCAGAACCCTCGCGCTGGCCCTGCAAACGACACGGGACCGACAGTGAACGGCAGCCGGCTGATGCCGGTCGCCGCTGGTTTCGCAGGATCAGGCGCCGACCCGCAACGGAAAAGGCAGCCTCAGCCCTACCCCTTGGCCTCTTCAAGCGCGCGCCAGATCCGCTCCGGCGTGATCGGCATCTCGAAGACCCGCACGCCGATCGCATCGGCAATGGCGTTTGCAACTGCCGGGGCGACAGGTGTCATCGCGGGCTCGCCGATCCCCTTGGCCCCGAACGGCCCAAGACCGCTGCGGGACTCCAGGATGATCGTCTCGACATGCGGCATGTCCATCGCCGTCGGCATCAGATACTCGCTGAACGACGGCGTGATCAAGCGGCCCTCTTTGTAGAGCATCTCTTCGCTCAGCGCGTAGCCCAGACCGTTCTGGGTGCCGCCATGGATCTGCCCGTCGACTGCGGCCCGGTTGATGCATTGGCCGACGTCATGGGCGGCAATGCACTTCAGCACCGTCACTTCGCCGGTTTCGATATCGACCGCGACCTCGATCGCCTGGGCGCCGTAAGCATAGTCGGGATGCGCCTGCCCCTGCCCCGTCTCGGGATCAAGCACATCGGTGAACGGCGCGCGGAAGATGGCAAGCTCGGAGCGGTGCACCCCGCGCGACGCGCAGACCTTGACCAGATCGGCGATATCCATCGCCCGGCTGGGATCATCGGTGACAAAGACCTGGTTGAACTCCATGCTGATCTGCGCAGGTTCAGCCTTGAGCAGCTCCGCGGCAACCACCGCCAGCCGGTCGCGAACCGCCTGCGCCGCCAGACGCGCGGCATTGCCGGTCATGTAAAGCGCGCGGGAGGCTGTGGAGGTTCCGGCCAGCGGCGTCACCTGCGAGTCCGAATTGTAGACGTTCACATTCGGCAGCGTGACGCCAATGATCTCGGCCGCAATCTGCGCCAGTGAAGACGCCTGCCCGGCGCCGATGTCGGTCACGCCCGAGCGGACGGTGACCGTTCCGTCCATCTCGATGCCGACCCAGGCTTCGGACGTGTCATGCAGAAAGGTCAGGCGGCCGTAGCTTTGCTGGCTGGCGGCGATCCCGCGGCCGATCTTGATCGGGCCTTTCGACGGCGTCGGCTCGCCCAGAGCCTGCCAGGCGAGATCGACGCATTTCTCGGTCCAGATAGCACTTGGCGGCACGAACCCGGTCGAGATTGGATCGCCAGTCTTCAGATAGTTCCGGCGCCGGAATTCGATCCGGTCCATGCCGATCGCGTTGGCGACCTCGTCCATCTGCTGTTCGTAGGCCGCGGCTGCCTGAATGCCGC
>JBATAV010000336.1:0-5840 GCA_049662025.1 Paracoccaceae bacterium
GTAAAGCGGCGCGGGTCGCACGACCACATGTCCCACTCGGTCGCGCCTTCGGTCACCCATTCGGCCAGCACCTTGCCTGCCCCGCCGCCCTGACAGATGCCAAAGGTGAAGACGCAAGCCTCATAGGCATTCGGCACGCCCGGCATCGGCCCGATCAGCGGGTTGCCATCGGGGGTATAGGGGATGGGGCCGTTGATCACCTTGGTCAATGCGGCCTTTTCCAGCAAGGGCACCCGCGCCATGGCATCCGCGATATGCCACTCCAGCCGCTCCAGATCGTCGGGGAACAGCTGAAAGCTGAAATCCTGCGGGAAGGGATCATCGGGCGTCACCCAATGCGCCTTGCAATTGCCCTCATAGGGGCCAAGGTTGAAGCCGTTCTTTTCCTGCCGCAGGTAATAGCTGCTGTCGACATCGCGCAGCAGCGGCAGCTTGTGGCCCACGTCTTTCGACCAGCTCTCCAGTTCGGGGATGGTGTCGAACAGCATGTACTGATGGCTCATCACCATCATCGGCAGATCGCGGCCGAACCATTTGCCGACTTCCCGCGCATAGTAGCCCGCCGCATTCACCACGATCTCGGCCCGCACTTCGCCCTTTGGCGTGGAAATCACCCATTCGCCGTTTTCCCGCCGCACGCCGGTCGCCGGACAGAACCGCTCGATCCGCGCGCCCAGTTTGCGGGCACCAGTTGCCAGCGCCTGGGTCAGTTGCGCGGGGTCGATGTCGCCATCATAGGGGTCATACAGCGCGCCGGTCAGGTCATGCGTCTCCAGGAACGGGTATTTCGAGCGGATCTCGTCCGGTGCCAGCACCTCCAGATCCATGCCCTGATAGCGGCCCATGCCCTGCACCCGCAGGAATTCCTGCAACCGCGCGCGGCTGTGGCCCAGCCGGACCGAGCCGGTGACATGGTAGTTCATCGGATAGCCGACCGCCTCGCCCAGGCCGCGATAGAGTTCGGCCGAATAGCGCTGCATGTTCATGATCGACCAGCTGGAGGAAAACGTCGGCACGTTTCCGGCGGCATGCCAGGTCGACCCGGCGGTCAACTCGTTCTTTTCCAGCAAGATGCAATCCGTCCACCCGGCCTTGGCCAGATGATACAGGGCCGAGACGCCGACCACCCCGCCGCCGATGATCGCCACCCGCGCCGATGCAAATTCCGCCATCGCTGTCTCCCCATTCGCTTGCCGCACTATCGGCCCAAGCGAGCGCCCTTTCAATTCGGCCAGACCCCCGCTATTGATCGGAAAAACCGATCACGACTTCATCTTGGTCCAAATATCCCGGGGGGAGCGCGCCCGCGCGCGGGGGGCAGCGCCCCCTGCCCTCGCTGACGAAAGAAACCCCATGCAGATCGACCTCCTCGACACCTTCCTCGACCTCACCGAGACCCGCAGCTTTCACCGCACGGCGGAACGGCTGGGGGTCACCCAATCCACCGTTTCGGCCCGGCTTGCCGCACTGGAACAGGCGGTCGGCGCGCGGCTGTTCGACCGCTCGCGCGCAGGCACCGACCTGACCGCCGAAGGCAAGCGGTTCGAGCCGCACGCCCGCGCCCTGCGCCATGAATGGAACGAGGCGCGGCGGCGCATCCAGATCCCGCAGGGGGCGGCGCATCTGGTGCGGATGGGCATCCAGAACGATCTGGCCGCGCTGTATCTGGGCGATTGGGTGGCGGGGTTCCGCCGCGCGCTGCCGCAGACGGCTTTCTACATCGAGCCGGATTATTCCAACCAGATGTGCGCCGACCTGTTGACCGGAATCCTAGACTTTGCGGTGATGTTCAGCCCCAAACCGCATCCTGACCTGCATTTCGAAAGCGTCGGCGATGTGGCCTATCAGATGATCTCGACCGATACCGACAGGCTGGCCGAGGTGGCACCTGATCGCTTTGTCTTTGGCCATTTCTCGCCCGCGTTCGAGGAAATGCACCGCCAGTTGACGCCGGAACTGACGGCAGCGCCGGTGTCGGTGGGGCAATCGGGCTCGGTGGTGTCGCTGCTGACCGCGATGGGCGGGTCGGGCTATGTGCTGGAGCGGACGGCCCAGGATCTGGTGGCGACGGGCCGGTTCCAGCCGGTGGTCGATGCGCCGGTGCTGCGCCAGCCGGTCTATGCCGCGCTGCACATCCGCCACCGCATCGCGCCTTTGCATCGCCGGTTGCGCCGGGTGGTGTTTCGCCGTCTGGCCGGAAAGGACGCCGATCCGGCGGACTGAGGCCCGTTCGGCCCCCGTTCAGCGCCAGATCGGATTCGACCAGGCCCGCTTGCCCGCCGCGTCGATCGCCGAGACGCGAATCCACGGGCTGTCGCCCATCCGCTGCAACGGCACTTCGGTGCGGGTCATCGACGCCCCGTGCACCCCCTTGGCCCCGGTCCCCCGCCCCATGGCGACGACCGAGGAGACGGCGGAAGACTCCACCACCACCTTGTCGCCCTGCAGATGCACGTCGCGCAATTCGGGGCCTTGCGAGGCATAGAAATCGCCCCGCTTCAGCGCTTCCAGCAGGGCGGTGGGCTCATTCGCGGGTGATTTGACCATGACCCAGCCGCCAAAGTGGTCGGGCTCGGAGAAATGCGCGTCATCGGTGGCGATCAGCGAAAGCCTGCGGCCCTCGGTCAGCAGAAGATCGGCGATCGCGGCACCATCGGGGCGGTCGCAGCCGTTGGCGCAGCCGTGGTTGTAGATCTCGACCGCATGCGCCGCCGCGATGCTGCGCGCATCGGCCAGCGTCAGGCCCGACCATTGCGGATGGGCGATGGCGACAAAAGCCCCGGCGGCCACGGCGCGGGCGGCGATCTCGGGACCGGTCTCCATGCCGGGATGCACCCCGAAATCGGGGCTGTCGGATGGCGCAAAATCGGCAGGCAGGCCGACCGCCAGAAGGTGCCACAACTCGCCATTCGCCATGGCGCCGGAATGCAGCTCTGCCCCCAGGATGGTGGTGAAACCCGCGTCGCGGAAGGGCTGGGTATCGACGATGGGATAGCCGTAGCTGCCGAGGAAATGGTCGGTCAGGGCCAGGAAGTCATAGCCCTCGGCCCGGTAGCGGCGGCAGACCTCGGCTGGTGCCAGCACCCCGTCCGAGCGGGTGGAATGGGTGTGCAGGTTGCCGCGCCAGAAGCGGCCGGGGGCGGTAAAGGCGGAAGGACGGGTCATCGGGGTGTTCCTGTCGGTTGTCCGGGCAAGGGGCCGCCCGCTTGCCCTATCCTTGCCCGGCGTTCGCGGGCACGGCAAGGGGGCTACTCGCCATGGCGGGCGGGGCATGCTAGAAGAAGACAAACGCACATATTCAGAGCTGTATGAAATGTCGCCTGGCAATCCTGTCACCCCTCCCAAAGACGACACCTGCGGCGCCCTGCCTGCCGACCAGATGCTGGCCCAGGCCACCGCCGCGGCAGCGTTCCTCAAGGCCCTTAGCCATGAGGGGCGGCTGATGATCCTGTGCCACCTGTCGTCGGGCGCCAAGACCGTGACGGAACTGGAGCAGTTGCTGGAGTCGCGGCAGGCGGCGGTCAGCCAGCAACTGGCGCGGCTGCGGCTGGAGGGGCTGGTGGGCACCCGGCGCGACGGCAAGGCGATCTACTACTCGATCCAGGACGCCAAGGTCTTGCGCACCATCAATCTGGTCTACGACATGTTCTGCAAGGTCGGCGCCTGAACGCCGACCTGCGGGGGCGGCCTAGCTGATGATCAGATCGGGGATCAGCGCGTTCAGGTCGTCTGCGGTCAGGCCCACAAAGGTGACATGGCCGTTGCCGATGTGAACCGTGGTGCCGGTCGCGGTTTCCTCCAGCGTGTAGACCGAGGCCGCGATGGCCACAAAGCCGTCGATGCCGCCCAGAAGGAAGCTGTCTTCGCCTGCGGTGAAATCGTGGATGGTGCCGGACCAGCCGCGCGTTGCCGGGGCGTAGAAGTCGAAGATGTCGGCCCCCGCGCCGCCATAGGCATGATGGCCGCCGCCGCGGTCCAGCCGCACCACCAGCCGGTCGTCGCCGGCATCGCCATAGACCACCGTGGCGTCCGAGCCGGTGTCGATGAAGTCATTCCCGGCGCCGCCGTGGAATTCGTTGTTGCCGCGCGAATCGTAGATGCGGTCATCGCCGTCGCCGCCAAAAATCGTGTCATCGCCGCGCAGGCCGTTGATTGTGTCGTTGCCGGCACCGCCTTCGGCGTAGTCGGCATGATCGCCGAGAAAGACGAAATCGCCGCCATCGCCCGCCAGCACCACATTGGCGCCGTGCCCGGTATAGATGCGGTCGGCGGCGTCCGATCCGGTGATGGTGTCGGCGCCGGAAAATCCGTAGGCCGCCCAGAACGCCTGGCTTGAGGCGCCGTCAAAGCGCAGGATATCGCCGCTGGCAAGGGTGACCTGAAAGCCGCCGGTGGCAAGGTAGCTGATCGACAGGCCCGCGTTCAGGATCTGGCTGGCGGTGATGCCATCGACGGTGAAAGCGTCCTTGCCGGCTTCGAAATCGGTGAAGATGGCGGTGCCGACGCGGTTCAGAATGCCGACCCCGGTCAGTTCGAAACTGTCCAGCCCCGCGCCACCGCTCAGCACATGGGTGGCACCCTTGGCGAAGTTGGCCTGCAGGATGTCATTGCCCGCGCCGCCGTCCAGCGTGCTGTCGCGGTCGCCCGAGCGGATGAAATCGTCGCCATCGCCGCCGAAAAGCTGCTGCTGGCCGGAGCCGCCATAAAGCCGGTCATTGCCAGCCCCGCCCGACAGCGTGTCATCGCCGCGCCCGGCGGTCAGGATATCGTCGCCGGCGCCGCCATCAAGGTAGTCGTTGCCATCGCCGCCCGACAGCACGTCATTGCCGCCAAGGCCGATGATCAGGTCGGCGCCAAGGCCGCCGGTGAAGGTATTGGCCAGATCGTCCAGCAGGGTGGTGGTGTCGAAGGGGCCGAAGGGTGGGGGAGGAAGGGCCATGGGGAAAACCTCGAAGAATGACAAGACCGCTGCCCGATGCCGGGGTTTTCCCCTGCGCTTGGTTGCAGACTAGGGTTAACCCCATGTGATTCGGAAGAAATTTTCTTTTTTCTGCCGCAATTCGGCCACTTCCTTGCCCGATCCTCGCCACTTTGCCGCCATTGACCACGCGGCGGAACCAATGCCCGCTAGCCGCGGCCGATATAGGGCATGTCGCGGGCCATGACGGTGACGAAGGGCATGTTCACCGACAGGGGCAGCGAGGCCATGTGCAGCACGGTTGCGGCGACATGGCCCGCGTCCATCACCGGCTCGGGGGCGATGCCGCCATGCGCTTGCGGCACGCCATCGGTGAAGGCGGCGGCCATGTCGGTCAGCGCATTGCCGATGTCGATCTGGCCGCAGGCGATGTTGAAGGCGCGGCCGTCCAGCGCCAGGGTGCGGGTCAACCCGGTGACGGCGTGTTTCGACATGGTGTAGGGCGCCGATCCGGGGCGCGGCACATGCGCGCTGATCGAACCGTTGTTGATGATGCGGCCGCCCTGCGGGTCTTGCCTGCGCATCAGGCCAAAGGCAGCGCGGGCACAGAGGAACATGCCGGTGATGTTGGTCTGGCTGAGCCGCAGCCAGTCTTCGACCGCGATCTCGTCGATCGGTTTGCCGGGCAGCGAAATCCCGGCGTTGTTGAAAAGCACGTCGAGCCGGCCCCAGCGGTCTTCAAGCCTGGCAAAGGCGGTCTCGACGGCGGCGGGGTCGCCGACGTCGGCGGGCAGGATCAGCGCCTCGTCGCTTTCGGCGGTCTCGACCAGCGCGGTATCGCGCCGCCCCATCAGCGCCACTTGCCAACCTGCACCGATAAAGGCGCGTGCGGTGGCGCGGCCGATGCCGCTGCCTGCTCCGG
>JBATAV010000337.1:0-4586 GCA_049662025.1 Paracoccaceae bacterium
CCGGTGCATGACCCCGCCACCCGCGCCCGCCTGGCCGAGGCGATCCGCCTGGGCCGCGCCTGACGCGCAGGCACATTGCGAAGCCCCCCTCAAACCGCTAACAGCAGGCGCAGACACGCTTTGCCGAAAGGTCCGCCCATGCCCGCCGCCCCCCTTCGCATCGGTCTCGCCGGCCTTGGCACCGTCGGCATCGGTGTGGTCAAGATCATCCAGGCCGAAGCCGACCTGATCGCTGCCCGCGCCGGACGCCCCATCCTCATCACCGCCGTCTCGGCCCGTGACCGCAGCAAGAACCGCGATGCCGATCTGTCCGGCTACGCCTGGGAAGCCGATCCCGTCGCCCTGGCCCGCCGCGCCGACATCGACGTTTTCATCGAGGTGATGGGCGGCCACGACGGCCCCGCCAAAGCCGCGACCGAGGCGGCGATTGCCGCTGGCAAAGACGTGGTCACCGCCAACAAGGCGCTTCTTGCCCACCACGGCCAGGACCTGGCCGAGGCCGCCGAAGCCAAAGGCCGCGTCATCCGGTTCGAGGCTGCCGTCGCCGGCGGCATTCCGGTGATCAAGGCGCTGACCGAAGGCCTGGCCGGAAACCGCATCAAGCGGGTGATGGGCGTGATGAACGGCACCTGCAACTATATCCTGACCCGGATGCAAAGCGCCGGCCTGCCCTATGACCAGGTCTTTGAAGAGGCCCGCCAACTGGGCTATCTTGAGGCTGACCCCAACCTCGACGTCGGCGGCATCGACGCGGGCCACAAACTCAGCCTGCTTGCCGCAATCGCCTTCGGCACCCGCGTCGCCTTTGACGATGTGGAACTGGAAGGCATCGGCAATGTCTCGATCGACGATATCCGCCTGGCCGAGGACATGGGCTACCGCATCAAGCTGCTGGGCGTCGCCCAGATGACCGGCCGCGGCCTGGAACAAAGGATGACGCCCTGCCTTGTGCCCGCCGACAGCCCACTTGGCCAGTTGCAGGGCGGCACCAACATGGTGGTGCTGGAAGGCGACTCGGTCGGCCAGATCGTCCTGCGCGGCCCCGGCGCGGGCATGGGCCCCACGGCATCCGCAGTGATGGGCGACGTGATCGACATCGCCCGCGGCCTGCGCATCCCAACCTTCGGCATTCCCGCCGCGACACTGGCCGCACCGCAACCCGCCAGGGCCGCAACCCCCGCGCCCTATTACCTGCGGATGCTGCTGCTCGACAAACCCGGCGCGCTGGCCAAGATCGCCACCTGCCTCGGCGATGCCGGTGTCTCGATCGACCAGATGCGCCAGTACGGCCACGAAGGCGCCAAGGCCCCCGTCCTGATCGTCACCCACAAGGCCGCGCCCGATGACGTGGCCCATGCGATGACCCGCTTTGCCGCCACCGGCGTGCTGATCGGCGACCCGGTGGCGATCCGGATCGAGGAAGTCTGACCGCGTTAGCGCCACCATGCTTGCGGGCCTGCCGCCCCCCGGCTAAGGCTCGGGAAACCGGCTGTTTCACCCGCCGTTACAAAGGAAAGCATCATGGCCGATGTCCAGGATTTTCAGGATCGCCTGCTCAGTCTCGGCCTTGGCCGGGTGTCCGAGGCCGCCGCCATCGCCAGTGCCCGGCTGGTCGGGCGCGGCGATGAGAAAGCCGCCGATCAGGCGGCCGTCAATGCCATGCGCGATCAGCTGAACCTTCTCGACATCAAGGGTGTCGTGGTCATCGGCGAGGGCGAACGCGACGAGGCCCCGATGCTGTACATCGGCGAAGAGGTCGGCACCGGCAATGGCCCGGCAGTGGACATCGCCCTTGACCCGCTGGAAGGCACCACCCTGACCGCCAAGGACATGCCCAACGCGCTCACCGTGATCGCCATGGCCCCGCGCGGCAGCATGCTGCACGCGCCCGATGTCTACATGGAGAAGCTGGCAATCGGCCCCGGCTACAAGACCGGCGTGGTGACCATGACCATGACGCCCTCCGAGCGGATCTCGGCCCTCGCCGCCGCCAAGGGGGTGTCCACCGAAAACATCACCGTTTGCGTGCTGGAACGCCCTCGGCACGAGGATCTGATCCGCGAATTGCGCTCCACCGGCGCCTCGATCCGGCTGATCACCGATGGCGATGTGGCCGGCGTCATGCATTGCGCCGAGCCCGAGGTGACCGGGATCGACATCTACATGGGCTCGGGCGGGGCGCCCGAAGGGGTGCTGGCGGCGGCGGCGCTGAAATGCATGGGCGGGCAGTTCTTCGGCAAGCTTCTCTTCCGCAACGACGATGAACGCGCCCGCGCCCGCAAGGCCGGCATCACCAATTTCGACCGCGTGTATACCCGCGACGATCTGGTGCGCTCGGACGTGATCTTTTCGGCGACCGGCGTCACCAACGGCTCGCTTCTGGCCGGGATCAAGCGCGAGCCGGGCTGGATCACCACCGAAACCCTGCTGATGCGGTCCAAGACCGGCTCGGTGCGCCGGATGATCTATCGCAGCCCGGTGAAATAGGCGTCAAAAGCCGCGCGTCGGGCACTTCGTGCACCTCTCACAGGGCCCCGGCCCCCCGACGGAAAGCCGAGAGGCGTTCAGGAAAAAGCTCATGCGCCGGCGGCGATGCTGACCTTCGTGCATCGCCACCGGTCGGCAGGGCTTGCCTGGTCGCAAATCGCCGCCCGTTTCAAGGAGGCCGGGTTCGGTGAAAGCCCGTCTGGCAAGACCGTTCAACGGTGGTTTGAGGTGGTCACGGGCGTTGATCCGGCGAACTGGGCACCGGCGCTGGCGCCGCAGTTTCGCACAGTGCATTTTCGTCTCTGTACGGCTTCGGCGGTGGTAGCCGCTCCATCGTCGCCAGAGCGCGCGGCCGAGGTATTTCGATGCCCGAAGGGCAGCGTCGCTGCAGACAGGTTGTCGCCCGCGCTTGCCGGTCGGCTTCGCCGCCCAGATCATATCAGGATCAAACCAGCCCTACGGCGATTGCGGGCAATCGCCTGCCGGCCAACGGACCGACCGCGACCTGCGGCGTTAGAGTGCCTGGTTAGACGCGAGCCAGTTCTGGGTTCTGTAGGTCGGGGTGTTCGGTCTGCTCATGCCTTCCAGCTATCACGCTGGATTCACCAGGTGAATCCCCTCAGCCGATTTGTGCAACGGAGCCTTCCACGCTGATCCGCGCGGCCGCCAGTGCCGCGAGCCCCATCGGCAGCGGTGTCGGTGGATTGCAACGCGGCAACCGGCGCCAGCACCGTTGCAACAGCAGTCTGAAAGCCATCGGGAAACTCCCGAATGAGGGACAGGATCAAACCGGCGGGGCGCTCTTTCGACGCCCTTCCGGCCTGCCCCTCCCCGGCTCCCCTCGGCCTCCTAAACCCCGCTATCTGCGGCGCGCGGCTTGATTTTGTTCTCTTTGTGTTCTATATTCAAATCCAACGCCACAAGGGAGATATCCCATGGAAGCCGTCGGCTTTGCCCTGCCCGCCACCCCGCGCCAGATCGCCTATGCGCGGTCATTGGCGCTGAGAAACCAGACGCTGCTGCCCTGGGAGGTCCAGCAGGATCGGCGCAGCTTGAGTACCTGGATCGAGGCTCAGTCCCAGATGAAGCCAGTGTCCGCCCTCGACAGCCTGCCGAGTTCCAGGCAAGTCGCCTTTGCCGAGCGACTTGCCCGGATCAAGCGCCGCGCCGTGCCGGACGAGTGCTTCCGTGACAAGGGGCTGATGTCAAAGTGGATCGACGGGAACAGGTGAGACGGTCACGATCGGACTGATCCGCATCGACAGGGACAAGAACGCCCCATGGCTCTCTGGGTTTTACCCCAGGGTTCCGGACTTGCTAACCCCTTGACGCAGCCTGGGGCAAGGCAGGTGGCCAGAAACGACCGATTTTGGCGGTCAGCCCATTGCGACCGCTCGCTCTATGGAAGATGGTCACATACGCTGACTTCGGACGAAGGGAGGTAAACTCAGATGTGGACCCTTATTGTGATCGTGCTAGTCTCAAGCGGCCAGAGTATTGGGGGGGTCAGCAGCACTATGTCGTCGATCGACTTCCCCGACAAAGTCAAATGCGAGGCTGCCGCGAAGATGGTGGCCGCCAATGGGTCGATTCCACCCGCGATCACCCCCGTTTCTGCGGTCTTCTCAATCCGTGCCCAGTGTGTCGAGCGCTAACTATCGGTACTGACATGCGAGCAAGGTGTTGACCTCTAGTCTCACCTTTGCAGTACATAAGTACCATTGCGCGGGCGTGAGCTGTAGCTGCAAAGGCTTACTATGCTGAAATCGACCGTCCGAGACCGTTCTGACAGGGGTTTGAGACCGGGACAGAACCGACGGTTTTGGGATGCGAGACCCGTTGCGGGTCCGCCGGTGCCTGACGATGCCATCCAGTGGGGCGTGACAAAATATCTGCCCGCAGCATGGGATCATTCGGTAGTGTCTCAGTTTGAAAATGGGCTGGGTTGACAGGGTAATCCCCCCATTTCCAACGGGGTGCATTCGTAGAATTTACGCGGCCCAGACCCCGGCGATGGTGCCGGACTGGGCCTCGTGCGGAATATCTCGCCGCAGATCAACGCGCCGCTGTTCCAGCCAGGCGTTCAGCGTCGCCAGATC
>JBATAV010000338.1:0-2168 GCA_049662025.1 Paracoccaceae bacterium
CTTGCGTGCCCTGCCCCTTGGCAGCCTTGCCTCGCGGCCCGAAGCGCTGCGTGAGGTTGCCGACCGCATCACCCGCCTGCGCGACCGCCTTGCCGGCCACCCGCCGCGCGGCTGACCATCGAATCAGCATGCGCTTTTCCCGCTTGCCCCTGCCCGGAAAACCGCTATGAAGACGCCGTTGTCGGGCCGTAGCGCAGCCTGGTTAGCGCGTCCGTCTGGGGGGCGGGAGGTCGAGAGTTCGAATCTCTCCGGCCCGACCACTGCAAAACCGCCCGCCTGCCCAGCAGTGCGGGCGGTTTTTCATTCCGGCCGCAGGGGGGCCCCGCGATGACCATGACCGGCGTCCTGCCCGACAGCCAGATCCGCGCCCTGATCGACGCTGGCGCAATTGCCGCCACACCCATCATCATCGACGCCCAGGTGCAACCCGCCAGCCTGGATTTGCGTCTTGGCACCATCGCCTACCGGGTCCGCGCCTCGTTCCTGGCCGGGCATGGCCGCAGCGTCGCCACCCGCATCGCCGAATTCGAAATGCACCGCGTGGATTTGAGCCAGGGCGCCGTGCTGGAAAAAGGCTGCGTCTACTTGATCCCGCTGGCCGAGCGGCTGGCCCTGCCGTCTGGCATCACCGCAGTCGCCAACGCCAAATCCTCGACCGGCAGGCTGGATCTTCTGACCCGCACCATCACAGATGGCGGCACCGAGTTCGACCGCATCCCCGAAGGCTACCACGGACCGCTCTATGCCGAAGTCTGTCCACGCTCCTTCTCGGTGCTGGTGCGGGCCGGACAAAGGCTGAACCAGATCCGCTTTCGCAGCGGTCAGGCGATGCTGTCGGATGCCGACCTTGCCGCGCTGCATGCCAAAGAACCGCTGGTCAATGGCACCCCGCTGATTTCCGAAGGCCTGGGCTTCTCGGTCGATCTGAAACCGGCCAACGGCACACTGGTCGGCTACCGCGCCAAACCGCATACCGGCGTGGTCGATCTGGACCTGATCGGCCATTATCCAGCACGCGACTACTGGGAAGAGGTGCATTCCGACGACGGCCGCGTCATCCTGGACCCGGGCGCCTTCTACATCCTCGTCAGCCGCGAAGCGGTGACGATCCCCCCCGACTATGCCGCCGAAATGGCGCCCTATCTGGCGATGGTGGGCGAATTCCGGGTGCATTACGCGGGCTTCTTCGACCCCGGCTTCGGCCATGGCTCGGCGGGTGGCAAGGGCAGCCGAGGCGTGCTGGAGGTGCGCTGCCACGAGGCGCCCTTCGTGCTGGAGCACGGCCAGGTGGTGGGGCGGCTGGTCTATGAACGGATGTGCGCTCGGCCCGACCGGCTATATGGCAGCGGCATCGCCTCGAACTATCAGGGCCAGGGCCTGAAACTGGCCAAACAGTTTCGCAGCTGAACCGGCGGATGCGCTCCGCGCGGGAGTATTTTCAAAAGGCGCAAATCATGGTCCTGCGCCTTTCGAAATACTCCGGGGCAGCGCGCAAGCGCGCCAGGGGCAGCCGCCCCTGTACCCGAGGAGAAGCGGGAACCGCGCCGACGAGACAAAGGACTCGCGGCCCCTTGGCCGCACAATTGCTTCAGCGCCGGCTCAACGTCCCAGCCGCCGGGAGAGTTTGGCCATCTGCCTGGCCCGCTGGGCAAGGTCCTTGGCCTGTTTCGCCTGGGCGTGATCTTCCGGCGTCATATCCTTGGGATCCTTTCCCTTTCGGGCCAGTTGGTTGATCCCGGCATTGATGCCCTTGTTCATCGCCTTGCGGAAAAACATGTTCATGATCTGCATCAGGAGTCGTTCCATTCCGGGCCTCCTCAGGCTCAATCCTCGAAAAGCTCGCTTTGCCCGATCTGGGCCTCGTCGTCGTCTTCGGTCGTTGCGCCCAACCCCGGCATCGGCCGACTTTCCAGCAGGCCCGCCGCGCGCAGTTCCTTGATGCCGGGCAGATCGCGGGCGGATTCCAGGCCAAAATGGTCAAGGAAGGTTTCCGTCACTACGAAGGTCACCGGGCGGCCCGGCGTCATCCGGCGGCGGCCAAAGCGGATCCATTCCAGTTCCATCAGCAGATCCACGGTACCGCGGCTGACCGCGACGCCGCGGATTTCCTCGATCTCGGTGCGGGTGACGGGCTGGTGATAGGCCACGATCGCCAAGGTCTCGATCGC
>JBATAV010000339.1:0-1558 GCA_049662025.1 Paracoccaceae bacterium
GCCCAACCCGCCGAAGCGCTGGAAGACGCGATCGAGACCGCCAATGCCCGCGTGCGGGCCGCCGCCGCGGCGCGAGGCGCGCGCACCATGGGGGCGACGGTGGTGGCGCTGTTCATCTCGCACGGCATCGCACATGTGGCCTGGGCGGGCGACAGCCGGGCCTATCTGATGCGGGGCCAGCGGCTGCGGATGCTGACGCATGATCACACAGTTGTGCAAGACATGGTCGACCGGGGCGAGCTGGGTCGGGACGAGGCCGAGGGCCACCCCGAATCGCATATCATCACCCGCGCCGTGGGGGCGGCGGACGAGATCGAGGTGGACCATTCCGCCGTACCCCTGATGGTGGGCGACCGGCTGCTTCTGTGTTCCGACGGGCTGCCGCGCGCGGTCTATCAGCCGGTGATCGAAAGCCTGCTGATGCAACGCGAGGCGGCCCAATCCACTGCCGAGGCGCTGCTCCGCCGCGCGCTGGACGAAGGCGCGCCGGACAATGTCTCGGTCATCGTGGTCGATCTGGTGGCGGGCTAGACCATGGGGCGTGGCACCCTGATCGGGCCGATCATCGTGGCCATCGGCGTGATCCTTGCGGCCATCGCCTTTGCCGTGGTGACCACGTTGATCGACACCGCCGATGGCGGCACCGACCTGCGGTTGCAGCGACTGGAAGAGGCCGTGGCCCGGCTGGAGGCAGCATCGGCCGAAGATCATGCCCGGCTTGAGGCGCAGGCTGCCGACCTGACCCGCCTGCGCGAAGACCTCAGCCTCTTGGCCAATCGCGGCCCGGTCGCCCCGGCCGCCCAGGACAGCGGCGCCGACCCGGTGGTTGAGGCCGATCCCGCAGCCCTGTTGCCGGACGAAGACTTCGAAAATCAGCCCGCCACCGAAGACCTGACCGAACAGATGAAGCTGGCCAAGACCCGCTTCAACAAGGGCATCACCCAGCCGCGCAACAAGACCATGCTGGCACTTCTGGGCCAGCCGCGCGACAGCTACAACACCGACTGCCAGTCGGTCACCAACCCGCACCTGAAAGACCTTTTGGAAAAGCGCACCATCGGGCCGATCACGGTGACGATGATCAAGCCCGCACTGGACAGTCTGGAACGGGTGATGGCCCGGCTGAAAGAGACCGACCCCGACATCTATGCCAAGGTTGGCACGGCGGGAGCCCTGTGCGTGCGCTTTATCCGCGGGTCGACCACCTCGATTTCCAACCACTCCTGGGCCACCGCGATCGACCTGACGCTGGAGGGCAAGCTGGACGGTTTTGCCGATGGCGGCACCCAGTTCGGGCTGCTGATCCTGGCCGAGTATTTCAACGACGAAGGCTGGTTCTGGGGGGCTGCCTACAACCGCGAAGACTCGATGCATTTCGAGGTGGGAGAGGAAACCCTGCGCCAGTGGCAGGCCGAAGGAAAGCTGTAGGCCGATGGCAGCCGGAGCAGAGGTGATCGCGCGGGCGGCCGAGCCGGTTCTGGCCTATGCCGAGCGGCTGGCCACCGTTCAGGGCGAACGGCAATCCGACCTTTTGCGCCATGCCGCGACGCTGTTGGAC
>JBATAV010000340.1:0-5719 GCA_049662025.1 Paracoccaceae bacterium
GAAGGAGGCTGATGGCATGAGGGCAAGTCTGCCTGGAAACCACGCAACCGCCGAAATGACGGCACGAAACCCGCGAAATCGGGCAAAAATCCAAGATCAAGACGGACGTGACGTCGTCTGGCAGAAAATGCGGCGCAGCCGAAGCTGTTGATCAGACGTTCCTTAAGCAAGCCATTGAGGCAGCTTAGGGAGCAATACGACAAAGTGACTCACCCGGCTGGCCCTTCACTGGGCCAGCCTCCACAACCTCCCCTCTCGCCCCACGGCTCCCGCAACCTTCATCTTGGATAACACCAGCGCCGTTCGCTTGTGAGCGGCCTCGGGCGAAATATCCTGCCTAATGGCAGCAACTGATGCCACCACATCGGCAAGGCACCTAGGGCCATAACGCAGCGCGTCCAAGACCATCAGCCGCATGATGCCCCTTCCGGCAACGTCTGGCTTTCGCTTTGCCCGGACGATGTGACGCGCAGGATCAACACGCCGCGCGATCAGCAGCGCCTCCACATGCGCCAGGCCGTCACGCCTCTGGTGGATGATATGCGCGCGAAGGGCCAGCAGGGCGCTTGCGATTGTCTTGTCCAGCATGGGCGAAAGGTAGCAAAATCAGCGCCGGAGGGATTCACTTTTGTTGGTGCGTTTGCTACATAAAGCCGGAAATACTCCTGGGAGTTTGAGGGGTGGCGCCCCTCATCGGCCGGCGCCGGATGCGGGTGCCACACCGGCGGGTTCCAAAAAGCCTTGCGCCGGCAGGCGCGCAATTGCTTCACTCCGGTTGTGCGGAAAGCCAGTCCATCAGGGCAGGTCGCGCGCTTTCGGCGCCGTCTTCGCGGGCGCGGTCGATGACCGCCCGGGCCTGCGCCAGATCCACCCGCCGGATCAAGGCCTTGACCGGCCCGACCGACGCGGGCCTCATCGACAGCGTCGGAATGCCAAGGGCGGCCAGTGCCACCGCCTCGACCGGGCGGCCGGCATCTTCGCCACAGAACGATAGCGCCGTTCCCGAGGCCGCGCAGCGCGCCACGATCTGTTCCAGAAAGGCCAGGAATGACAGGTTCAGCGTGTCATAGCGTTTGCGCACCCGCTCATTCTCGCGGTCGGCGGCGAAGAAGAACTGCTTGAGGTCATTGCCGCCGATCGACACGAAATCCACCAGATCGAAAAACGCTTGAGGTGCATAGGCCAGCGACGGCGTCTCGCACATGGCGCCGATCTCCAGCCGTTCGGGCACCGGATGGCCCAGCGATTTCTCGCGGTGCATCTCACGCAACACATGGCTGCGGGCCTGCTCGAATTCGGCCATTTCGGTGATGAAGGGAAACATCACCGTCAACGGCCGACCGGCCGCCGCGCGGATCAGCGCCTGCACCTGCATGCGCAACACGCCCGGCTTGTCCAGTCCCACCCGGATCGCGCGCCAGCCCATCGCCGGGTTCGGCTCGTCATTCGGCTTCATGTAGGGCAGCACCTTGTCGGAGCCGATATCCAGCGTGCGGAAGGCCACCCTGCGGCCCTTGGCGGCATCCATCACGCGGGCATAAAGGGCCGCAAGCTCGGCGCGCTGGGGCATCTTGTTGCGGATCAGGAATTGCAACTCGGTGCGAAACAGCCCCACCCCTTCGGCGCCCGAGCCTTCCAGGCTGGGCAGATCGGCCATCAGGCCGGCGTTCATCAGCAGATGCACCGTTGTGCCGCATTTCGCCGTGGCCGGCAGCCCGCGCAAGTTGGCATAGCGTTTCTGCGCCTCGGCCTGCATGGCGATCTTGTCGCGGAAGGCGCGGGCGACGGTTTCCTCGGGGCGCAGATGGGCGATGCCCTGATCGCCATCGACCAGGATATGGTCGCCGTTCAGCGCCTCGCCGGTGATGCGCCTGGCATGGATCACCAGGGGAATGGTCAGCGCGCGGGCCACGATCGCGGCGTGAGAGCCTACCGAGCCTTCCTCCAGAACCACGCCGCGCAGCTTGCGGCCATAGGCCAGCAGTTCCGCCGGGCCGATGTTGCGCGCCACCAGCACCGGATTGTCGGGCATCTCGGCCCCGGTATCGGCGCCTTGCCCGGTCAGGATGCGCAACAGCCGGTTCGACAGGTCGTCAAGGTCGCTGAGCCTTTCGCGCAAGTAGGCGTCCGGCACCTGTTCCATCCGCGCCCGCGCCGCCGATTGTTCCTTTTCCACCGCCGCTTCGGCCGACAGGCCGCGCATGATGTCTTCTTCCATCCGGCGCAGCCAGCCGCGCGACTGGGCGAACATCCGGTAGGCCTCCAGCACCTGTTTCTGGTCCTTGTCCAGTTGTTCGGCTTCCAGCAGGTCGTCGATCGATACCCGCAGTTCCCCCACCGCAGCGCGAATGCGGTCGATCTCGGTCAGGGGATCGTCGGCGACGGGGTTGGTCACCACCACGCGAGGCTCGTGCAGCCAGACCCGGCCCTCGGCCGCCCCTTCCTGCCCGGTGCCGCCGCGAAACATCACCGGCTGTTTGTGCCGGGCCTTCATGGCCCCGTCATCGCCGATGAAGGCCCCAAGTTCGGCCATCTCTGCCAGCACCATGGCGACAACGTCCACGGCATAGACCTCGTCTTCGGAATAGCCGCGCTTGTCCTTGGACTGCACGACAAGCACGCCCAGCTTTTCGCCAACCCGCTGGATCGGCACGCCCAGAAAGGACGTGAAGATCTCTTCCCCGGTTTCCGGCATGAAGCGAAAGCCCTTTTCGCTGGGCGCATCGGCGGTGTTCACCGGCTGGCCGGTGCGGGCGACGCGGCCGACCAGGCCTTCGCCAAGCTTCATCCGGGTCTGGTGGACGGCTTGCTTGTTCAGCCCCTCGGTGGCGCACAACTCCAGCGTCTCGGGGTCGCGGAAGAGGTAGATCGAGCAGACCTCGGTTCCCATGCTGTCGGCGATCAGGTGGGTGATGCGGTCCAGCCGGTCCTGGCCCTTGCCGGGAACGGCAAGCACATCGCGCAGGCGCCGGAGCAGTTTGCGGCTTTCGCTTTCGGTCCGTTCTGTCATCGGGTCTTTCCGCAGCTGGAGGGCGGGCCTCTGCCCTCTCTATAGGTCAGAGGGCGGGGAAAAGGGAGAGGTCAATCCGCGCCCGAGGCACTGCCTGGCGCAAAAAACGTGAAATCCGCGCCGCGTTGCCCGAAAATCCGGCGGCCCGACGAGAGCCGCCGCCTGCAATGTCAGGCCTTGTCCAGATCGAACACATCGTGCAGGGCCTGCACGGCCAGTTCCATGTACTTGCGGTCGATCAGGACCGAGATCTTGATCTCGGACGTGGCGATGACCTTGATGTTCACGTTCTCGGCGGCAAGGGCGGCAAACATCCTTGCCGCGACGCCGACCTGGCTGCGCATACCGATGCCGACAACCGAGACCTTGGCCACCTCGGTATCGACGACCAGATCGTCATAGCTGATGGAGCCGGAGGCGCGGGCCTCTTCCATCGCCCGTTGCGCGCGGGCCACCTGATTGACCGGAACCGAGAAGGTCATGTCGGTGACAGCCCCCGCGCTCGGCGTCGCCTTGTCGGAAATGTTCTGGACGATCATGTCCACGTTCACCCCCGCGGCAGCCAGCGGGCCGAAGATGGCCGAGGCGACACCGGGGCGGTCGGCCACGTTCAGAAGCGTCATCTTGGCTTCGTCGCGCGAATAGGCGACGCCGGATACGGCTTTGCTTTCCACGATTTCCTCCTCGTCGCAAACCAGGGTTCCGCTGGTCTCGTCGGTATCTTCAAAGGACGACAGCACGCGCAGGCGCACCTTGTAGCGCATCGCCAGCTCGACCGAGCGGGTCTGCAGCACCTTGGCGCCAAGGCTGGCCAACTCCAGCATCTCCTCATAGGCGATGCGGTCCAGCTTGCGGGCCTTGCCGGTGATGCGCGGGTCGGTAGTATAGACGCCATCGACATCGGTGTAGATGTCGCAGCGGACCGCACCAAAGGCGGCGGCGAAGGCGACGGCGGTGGTGTCCGATCCGCCGCGGCCCAGCGTGGTGATGCGGCCTTCGGGGCTGAGGCCCTGAAAGCCCGCGACCACGGCAACGCGGAAACCCTCGGCGAACTTGGCATCGAGATGCTCGCGCGGGATCGACACAAAGCGCGCACTTCCATGCGCGGAGGTGGTGTTGATCGGCACTTGCCAGCCCTGCCAGCTGCGCGCCGGCACGCCCATTTCCTGCAAGCGCAGCGCCATCAGCCCGGCTGTGACATTCTCGCCGCTGGCAACAACGGCATCGTATTCGCGGGCGTCATAGAGCTTCGAGGTGGTCTCGACCCAGCCGACCAGTTCATTGGTCTTGCCGGACATGGCCGAAACGATGACGATCACGTCATAGCCGCGCTCGACCTCGGCCTGCACCTTTTGCGCGGCCTTTTCGATGCGCGCCAGGTCAGCCACCGAAGTGCCGCCGAATTTCATCACCAGAAGCGGCATGGACACCCTCCCACGGCCCCTCAATTCCGCGCGTGTCTTATGCGCGGGCTTGGGTGGGCGCAAGGGGGCTGCCAAGGGTGAAGCAGCGGAGCGGCTGCGCCGCAGGTCTTTTTTCTTGGCAGAGTTTGGCAGAGTATTGAGGCAGGGCATTGATGCGACGCCTTGTCCTGTTCTACCGCACCTGGTGCCAGGGTCGGCTGCCTCCGGCGGGAGTATTTTGAAAGGCGCAAACCCACAAGCCGCCCGTACTCTTGCATTTGCGCTTTTGGAAATACTCCGGGGAGTTTGAGGGGCAGGGCCCCTCATCGGCCGCGGCCAGACGCGGGTGCAGCGTCGGCCAAGGAAAAAGGCTTGCGGCGGAAGCCGCGCAAATGCTTCACCGCCAGGGTCAGAGCGCGCGCCAGCCGATGTCGCGGCGGGCAAAGCCTTGCGCCCAGTCGATTGCATCGACCATGGCGTAGGCGGCGTCGCGGGCCTCGCGCAGGGTATCGCCGCGCGCTGTGACGTTCAGCACCCGACCGCCGGTTGCAGTGATCTGTCCGTCAGCCGCAGTGGTTCCGGCATGAAACACCATGTGACGGCTGTCTTCGGGCAGTCGGTCAAGCCCGCCGATGGTGCTGCCCTTGCAGTAGACCCCCGGATAGCCCTTGGCGGCCATCACCACGGTCAGGGCGTGGTCATCGGCCCAGTTGACTTGTGTCTCGGCCAGCCGTCCCTCGGCGCAAGCCAAGAGCAGGTCGAGCGATTGCCCGCCCAGTCGCAGCATCAGCACCTGCGCCTCGGGGTCGCCGAAGCGGCAGTTGTATTCCACCAGCCGTGCCCGGCCCTGGTCGATCATCAGCCCGGCGTAGAGTACGCCCTGATAGGGGGTGCCGCGCCGGGCCATTTCGCGGATCGTCGGCAGGACGATCTGCTCCATCGCCTGGGCTTGCAGCGCGGGCGTCAGCACCGGGGCGGGGGAATAGGCGCCCATGCCGCCGGTATTGGGGCCGGTGTCGCCATCGCCCACCCGCTTGTGGTCTTGCGCGGTGCCGATGGGCAGGGCGTTCACCCCGTCCGACAGCACGAAGAAGCTGGCCTCTTCGCCCGCCATGAATTCTTCGATCACCACTTCGGCGCCTGCAGCACCAAAGGCGCCGCCAAAGATGTCGTCGATCCCGGCCAGAGCCTCGTTCAGCGTCATGCCCATGATGACACCTTTGCCTGCCGCCAGGCCATCGGCCTTGATCACCAGGGGTGCGCCTTTTGCGCGCACATGGGCGCGGGCGGCGTCGGCGTCGGTGAA
>JBATAV010000341.1:0-5443 GCA_049662025.1 Paracoccaceae bacterium
GTTGCTCGGCGCGGTCACATCCTCGCGCACCACGCAGCCCACCGCGCCCTCGACGCGGCTTTCGAGGTCTTCGGTGTTGACCCCGACATTGCCGATATGGGGAAAGGTGAAGGTGACGACCTGGCCGGCGTAGGACGGGTCGGTCATGATTTCCTGGTAGCCGGTCATCGCGGTGTTGAACACCAGTTCGGCCACCGACTCACCGGTGGCGCCAAAGCCATGGCCGTAAAACAAGCTGCCGTCGGCAAGTGCAAGGCAGGCGGTAGCGGTCTGCGGCACTGGCATGGGCGACTCTCCGGGGCGATGAAAGGGGCGGCTGAATTGGCGCGAACCTAAAGACCGCAGGCGGCCGGGTCAAGGGTCCGTGGGAAAAGGAAAGTCATGTAATATCAATGTCTTGCAATATTCCGGCGTGGTTGCACCGGCAAACGCCTTGGGCTATGGTGAGCCTTCGGAAAAGCATGGGGATTTCCAGCGATGTCACTGCGTGACCGTCTGCAGACGGCCCTGAAGGATGCCATGAAGGCGAAAGAGGCCGCGCGTCTCTCGACGCTGCGGCTGATCAATGCGGCCATCAAGGACCGCGACATTGCCAGCCGGGGCGATGGCGGGCCGGAGATGGTGCCCGAGGCCGAGATCACCGCGATCATGGGCAAGATGGTCAAGCAGCGCCATGAATCGGCGCGTGCCTATGAAGAGGGCGGGCGGCTGGAGCTGGCCGAAAAGGAACTGGCCGAAATCGTCGTGATCCAGGAATACCTGCCGCGCCAGATGACGCCGGAAGAAGTGGCCGCTGCGGTCGAGGCGGCGGTGGCCGAGACCGGGGCGGCGTCGATCCGCGACGTCGGCAAGGTGATGGCGGCCCTGAAGGCGAAATACGCGGGGCAGATGGATTTCGGCGCGGTCGGGGCGCTGGTCAAGGGCCGGTTCGGCTGAGGGCCGGAGGAAACTGAGGGCTGGAAAATACCGGCCCGGCGCTTCGCTTTGCGGCGATAGCGACGATCGGCCGAAGGCTTGATGCGCGGGTCTCAGCGCAGATCGGCCAGCTTCGCCGTCAATTCGCGGCGCAGCGCCAGGCGTTCGTCTTCGGAAAGGAAAGCGCCGATCTCGACCTCGCGCTTGCCCCCTGTCAGGGTCAGGTAATTCGGCACCGGGCCGCCAGTCGGGTGACACGCAACGCGCACCCAATGCGGGTTGGCCTGCCAGTCCTGGCGCTGGCCCCTGGGGCCGTGGCGGGCCAGGGTAACAAGACCGGGGGTCAGGGTCAGTTCCTCGACAATGGCGCGGTCGCGGCCATTCTTGCGCAGCGCATACCAGATCGCCCAGATCGCGCCGAGAAGAAAGGGCAACAGGGCCCAGAGCACGGGATTGCCCAATAGCGCCAGCAGCGGCAGCGCGATCAGCGCGGCGGTGCCACCCACGAACCAGACGAAACCCACCTGCGTCAGCGACCGATGCGGCCAGAGGTGCAGCCTTTGCGTGTCGCCAGTCGGGGGCAGCCATTCATAGGGCATCGGTCGCTCCGCAGTGCTGGGCAATATGGCCCGTCCTGCAAATGAAAAAGGCCCCGGATCGCTCCGGGGCCCTGGTTCGTTTCGCCCGGTCTCAGTGGGCGTGACCCTTGTCCCAGTCGGACCGCTTGGGCAGCTGCTCGAACGTGTGTTCGGGCGGCGGGCAGGGCAGGGTCCATTCCAGGGTATCGGCGTATTCGTTCCAGTAGTTGTTCTGGGTAACCTTCTTGCCGTAGCGCAGCGTGTAGACCACGACGCCGATGAAGAACACGAAGGACCCGAAGGCGATGAAGGCGCCGACCGAGGACCACCAGTTCCAGTAGGCGAAGGCCTCGTTATACTCGATATACCGGCGCGGCATGCCCTGACGGCCGAGGAAGTGCTGCGGGAAGAACGTCAGGTTCGAGCCGATGAACATCGTCCAGAAGTGCAGCTTGCCAGCCCATTCGGGATACTGCCGTCCCGACATCTTGCCGATCCAGAAGTAGACGCCGGCGAAAATGCCGAAGGCGGCGCCCAGGCTCATCACATAGTGGAAATGCGCCACGACGTAGTAGCCGTCGTGATAGACCCGGTCCAGCGGTGCCTGTGCCAGCACCACGCCGGTTACGCCGCCGACGGTGAACAGGAACAGGAAGCCGAAGGCCCAGAGCATCGGCGTCTTGAACTCGATCGAGCCGCCCCACATGGTGGCGATCCACGAGAAGATCTTGATGCCGGTCGGCACCGCGATGACCATGGTGGCCAGCATGAAGTAGCTTTGCTGGGTCAGCGACATGCCGACGGTGTACATGTGGTGCGCCCAGACGATGAAGCCCAGAACCCCGATGCCCACCATGGCATAGACCATCGGCAGATAGCCGAAGATCGGCTTTTTCGCGAAGGTCGCGATCACATGGCTGATGATGCCGAAGGCCGGGATCACGATGATGTAGACCTCGGGATGGCCGAAGAACCACAGGATGTGCTGATACAGGATCGGGTCGCCGCCGCCTGCGGGATCGAAGAAGGTGGTGCCGAAGTTGCGGTCGGTGATCAGCATGGTGATCGCCCCGGCCAGAACCGGCAGCGCCAAAAGGATCATCCAGGCGGTGACGAAGATCGCCCAGGCGAACAGCGGCACCTTGTGCAACGTCATGCCCGGCGTGCGCATGTTCAGGAAGGTGGTGATCATGTTGATCGCCCCCAGGATCGACGAGGCGCCCGACAGGTGCACCGCGAACAGCGCCAGATCCATCGAGAAGCCGCCTTCGCGCACCGACAGGGGCGGGTAAAGCACCCAGCCCACGCCCGAGCCGCCCGCGACCGAGCCATCGCCCCAGGTGCCGCCACCCGGCGCGAACAGCGAGGCGATCGCCAGCGAGGTGCCCGCGACATACAGCCAGAAGGAAAGGTTGTTCATCCGCGGGAACGCCATGTCCGGCGCGCCGATATGCAGCGGCATGAAGTAGTTGCCGAAGCCGCCGAACAGGGCCGGGATGATCACGAAGAACATCATCAGGATGCCGTGTGCGGTGACGGTCACGTTCCACAGATGCCCGTTCGGGGTACAGACATCACCGACGCCAGCGGCGGTCAGGCGCATGCCTTCCTCGCACATGTACTGCACGCCGGGGTGCATCAGCTCCATCCGCATGTAGACGGTGAAGATGACCGAGATCAGGCCGACGAAGCCGCCGGTGAACAGATAGAGGATCCCGATGTCCTTGTGGTTCGTGGACATGAACCAGCGGATGAAGAAGCTCTTCTTTCCGTGGTCATGGCCGTGAATGGCTGCGTCCGCCATTGGCTTCTCCCGCTTGTTTTTCGCATTCGTCCAGCCGGTTGGCCCGGCGGGCATGATCCCTTGTGCGGATTTGTTTAGCCGGGGGGGAAGGCCACCGCAATGTCTGACTTTGACACAGATCAAGAAATGATGCCGCAAGATGGGCGAATTGACGCAGTCGCGCGGGGCGCAGTGTCGCAGGGGGGGGCAGCGGGCAGGCAGGAGAGGCGCCATGACAAAGGGGCGGCGCTGGCGCCGCCCCTTCAAGGCATCCGCAACAAGTGCGGGACTGTTACTTGATCGAGGCCAGGTAGGCCGCGACGTCTTCGCCATGCTTGGCCAGCTTGAAGGTCATCTTCGACTTCAGCGAGGTGTCGCCGGTCTGCTCGTCAATCCACTTGGTCGGGTCGATGACATATTCCTCGATCATCTTCTGGTCCCAGATCTCGCCTTTGGCGCCCACGGCCAGGATGCCCTCGCCATATTTGAAGTCGGGGTCCGAGGCGACGGCGCGGCCGACCACGCCATACAGGTTCGGGCCGGTCTTGCCGCCTTTGACCACGTCGGTCCCGTCAGGGGCGGTGATCGAATGGCAGGCCTTGCACTTCTTGAAATCGTTTTCGCCCTTGGCGGCATCGCCGTCGGCAAAGGCGGGGGCCGCAAGGGCCAGAACGGAAAGGGCAGCCAGCAGGGTAGATTTGTTCATGGTATCCTCTCAGGTATACGACGCGAGTCGCGCCTCGGGGGTTAGATGGGCCGCGATCGCTTTGATATGCAATAGCAGCCTGTGCAGATGCGGCAATTTGATCGGTTTCACACGCAAGTTTGGCCGGATTCGAAGGCGCTGTCAAAGCTGCGTTTCAGCGCGGCGTCCAGGTCGGCCATGGTCACGGGCAGACCAAGGTCGACCAGGCTGGTCACGCCATGGTCACGGATGCCGCAGGGCACGATGCCGGAGAAATGCGTGAGATCCGGTTCGACGTTGATCGACAAGCCGTGAAAGCTGACCCAGCGGCGGATCTTGATGCCGATGGCGGCGATCTTGTCTTCGCGTGGGGTGCCGTCGGGGTTGGCGGGCTTGTCGGGCCGCACCACCCAGACGCCGACGCGACCGGGCCTGATCTCGCCCTTCACGCCGAATTCGGCCAGCGCGGCGATCACCCAGGCCTCGAGCGCGCGCACGAAACAGCGCACATCGCCGCCCTGCGGGCCGCCGCGCGCCTTGACGTCCAGCATGCAATAGACCACCCGCTGGCCGGGGCCATGATAGGTGTATTGGCCGCCACGCCGGGTCTCGAACACCGCAAAGCGGTGCGGGTCGGTCAGGTCGGCGGGCTTGGACGAGGTGCCGGCGGTGTATAGCGGCGGATGCTCCAGCAGCCAGATCGCCTCATCCGCCTGACCGGCCGCAATCGCCTCGGCGCGCGCTTCCATCGCGGCCAGGGTTTCGGCGTAGGGGGCAAGCCCGTCGATATGCGTCCATTCCACCATTCGGCTGCGGTCCTTCGTGGCTGCGGTTGTGACGGCCCTTGTCATGCCGGATCAGGATTTCCGGTCTTCCGATTCGCGGCCAACGTGGTAGCATGGCGGCAGATTTCCAACGTCCCGATTAGCATTCGGAGTGATGCAATGAAGTTCAAGTCCCTTGCAAGCGGCGCCGTCATCGCCTCGCTGTCGTTCTCGCCCGCCATGCCCTTTGCCACCTACGCCCGCGCCGATGGCCGCGACGTGGTCGCCGGGCTGATCATCGGCGGCATCATCGGCAGCGCCATCGCCAGCGAGAAAGGCAAGAAGAAGTCCAAGTCGAAAGCCAAGACCAAGTCAACCAAGGCGAAGGCCGCCTCGGTCTCGCCCGAGGTCAAGGCCGCCAACATCGAGGTGCAGGAGGCACTGAACCATTTCGACTGGCCGGTCGGCACCGCCGATGGCGCCCTGGGCAACAAGAGCAAGGCGGCGATCAAGGAATATCAGGCCTTCATGGGCTTCCCCGTCACCGGCGATCTGACCGAGCATGAGCGCACGGTTCTGGTGACCGCCTATCACCGCTCCGAAGCGGGCGGGTCGGCGATTTCCGAAATCGTCTCGGGCTCGGTCTATGGCTTGCGCGGCGTGCTGCTGGCCCAGGAAGACGAGATGACGGGCGATGCCACGATGGCCTCGGCCGGGG
>JBATAV010000342.1:0-4486 GCA_049662025.1 Paracoccaceae bacterium
GGGTTTGAGGATCAGGACTACTGCGTGAAAAAGGGGATGGAGGTTTACGGCAACGAATATGCCATGCACTTTCCTCATCACGCCTGGCCCGAGGGGCGGATGAAGAAGCTGTCGGCGGTGCATGACCGCACGGCGGCGCGTGGCGCGCAGTTCGGGGCGTTCAATGGCTGGGAGCGCGCTTTGTGGTATGCGCAGGCCGGCGATGACACATCAGAGGCGGCGCAGCGGACCTGGGACCGCAAGGGGCCGTGGTTCGCGGCCGTGAAGGCGGAATGTGAAGCGGTGCGCGATGCGGCGGGTATTCTGGACCTGCCGGGGTTCTCGCGGTTCCGGCTGAAGGGCGCCGGGGCGGCCGAGTGGCTGGCAGCCCAGATCACCGGCAAGGTGCCGAATGTCGGCCGTCTGGGGCTGGCCTATTTCGCCGATGACAAGGGCCGGATCGTCACTGAAATGTCGGTGGCGCGGCTGGCCGAGGAAGAGCTGTTGCTGATCACCGCCGCCACCGCGCAAAGCCATGACGGCGACTGGCTGCGCAGTCATCTGGCCTCGGGGCTGGTGCTGGTGGACGAGACGGACGCCTGGTCGACGCAGATCCTGACCGGGCCGAAAGCCCGCGACATTCTGGCCGGGGTGGCCGAGGCCGATCTGGCCAAGGGCTGGCTGACCCATCAGCCGGCGCGGATTGCCGGGGCCGAGGTGATGCTGATGCGGGTCAGCTTTGCGGGCGAACTGGGCTGGGAAATCCACTCTCGCGTCGGCGATACCGCCAGGGTCTGGGATGCGGTGATGGCGGCGGGCAAGGCGCATGGCCTGCGGCCCTTCGGCATGTTCGCGCTGAATTCCTTGCGGGTGGAAAAGGGCTATCGTGCCTGGAAGGGCGATCTGTCCACCGATTACACCGTGTTGCAGGGCGGGCTGGAGCGGTTCGTCGATTGGACCAAGCCCGAGTTCCGGGGCAAGGCGGCGCTGGAGGCGGAGCGTCAGCGCGGGGTGACCAAGCGGTTCTGCACGCTGCAGATCGAGGCGGGCGATCAGGACCCGCCCTACATGTCGACGATCTGGGCCGGGGGGCAAGTCGTCGGAGAGCTGACCTCGGGCTATTACGGCCACCGGGTTGGCGCCTGTATCGGCCTGGGCATGCTGCGGGCCGACCTGAACCAGCCGGGGCAGGCGGTCGAGGTCGAGATCTTCGGCCAGCGGTTCCCGGCGGTGGTGCAGGCGGATCAGCCTTTGTGGGACCCAAGGAACGAGCGCATCCGCGCGTAACGGGCGGCGCCGGGGGTTTTGCACCCCCGGACCCCCGCAGGATATTTGGACCAGGATGAAGGAGCAGGGAATGGTCGATCTTCCCAAGGCGGCGCGGGCGGTGGTGATCGGGGGCGGGGTTTCGGGCTGCTCGGTCGCCTATCATCTGGCGAAGGCGGGCTGGACGGATGTGGTGTTGCTGGAGCGGCGCAAGCTGACGTCCGGCACCACCTGGCATGCGGCGGGGCTGATCGGGCAGCTGCGCGGGTCGGCCAACATGACGCGGCTGGCGAAGTACTCGGCCGATTTGTATCGTGGGCTGGAGGCCGAGACCGGGGTTGCGACCGGGATGAAGCAGGTCGGCAGCATCTCGGTGGCGCTGACCCGTGAGCGGCACGAGGAATTGCTGCGCCAGGCGACGGTGGCGCGGATTTTCGATGTCGAAGTGCATGAGATATCCCCCGCCGAGGCCAAGGCGAACTATCCGCATCTGAACATCGACGGCGTGGTGGGTGCGGTGGCCTTGCCGCTGGACGGGCAATGCGATCCGGCCAACATCGCCATGGCGTTGGCCAAGGGCGCGCGGATGCGGGGCGCGAAGATCTTCGAAGGCGCTTTGGTGACCAAGGTGACCACCGAGGCGGGCCGCGTCACCGGGGTGGACTATGAATTCGGCGGCGCGCCGGGCCATATCGCCGCCGATGTCATCATCAACTGCGGCGGCATGTGGGGCCGCGATCTGGCGGCGCAGAATGGCGTCACCCTGCCGCTGCATGCTTGCGAGCATTTCTATCTGGTGACCGAGCCTGTGGCCGGGATCGACCCCAATCTGCCGGTTCTGCGGGTGCCCGATGAATGCGCCTATTACAAGCAGGACGCCGGCAAGATGATGCTGGGGGCGTTCGAGCCGAAGGCCAAACCCTGGGGCATGGAGGGCATCCGCGCCGATTTCGAATTCGACACCCTGCCCGAGGATTGGGACCACTTCATGCCCATCCTCGAGATGGCGACGAAGCGGCTGCCGCTGTTCGAGACGGCCGGGATCCACACCTTCTTCAACGGGCCGGAAAGTTTTACCCCCGACGACCGCTATTACCTGGGCGAAGCGCCAGAGGTGAAAGGCTACTGGATTGCCGCCGGGTACAACTCGGTCGGGATCGTGTCGTCAGGCGGTGCCGGGCAGGCCCTGGCGCATTGGATCACCGAAGGCGAGGCGCCGTTCGACCTGTGGGAGGTCGATATCCGCCGCGCCCAGCCGTTCCAGATGAATCGCCGTTACCTGAAGGAACGGGTGACCGAGACGCTGGGCCTGCTTTACGCCGACCATTTCCCCTATCGGCAGGTGGAAACGGCGCGCGGGGTGCGGCGCACGCCGCTGCATGAACACCTGAAGGCGCGTGGCGCGGTCTTTGGCGAGGTGGCGGGTTGGGAGCGGGCGAACTGGTTCGCCAATGCGGGCCAGGAGCGGGAGTATCGCTATTCCTGGAAGCGGCAGAACTGGTTCGACAACCAGAAGGCCGAACACATGGCGGTGCGGACCGGTGTCGGCTTCTTCGACATGACCTCATTCGGCAAGATCCGCATCGAGGGGCGCGACGCCTGCACCTTCCTCAACCGGGTCTGCGGCAACCAGATGGATGTGGCCGCGGGCCGCATCGTCTATACCCAGATGCTGAACCGGCGCGGCGGCATCGAATGCGACCTGACGGTGACGCGGCTGTCGGAAACCGCCTATCTGGCCGTGGTGCCGGGGGCGACCCTGCAGCGCGATCTGGCCTGGCTGCGCCGCCATCTGGCCGAGGATTTCGCCGTGATCACCGATGTGACGGCGGCGGAATCGGTCTTGTGCGTGATGGGGCCGAACTCGCGTGAGTTGATGCAACGTGTCAGCCCAAACGACTTCAGCAACGCCGCCCATCCCTTTGGCACTGCACGGGAAATCGAGATCGGTCTTGGCATCGCCAGGGCCCACCGGGTCACCTATGTCGGCGAACTGGGCTGGGAGATCTATGCCTCATCCGACCAGACCTGCCATGTGTTCGAGACACTGGAAGAGGCTGGCGCCGATCTGGGGCTGAAGCTCTGCGGGTTGCACACGCTGGATTCCTGCCGGATCGAAAAGGCCTATCGCCACTTTGGCCATGACATCACCGATGAAGATCATGTGCTGGAGGCGGGGCTTGGCTTTGCGGTGCGCACCAAGAAGCCCGATTTCATCGGCCGCGATGCGGTTCTGCGCAAGGCCGAGGCGGGGCTGGACCGCCGCATGGTGCAGTTCCGTCTGACCGATCCCGCGCCCTTGTTGTTCCACAACGAGGCGATCGTGCGCGACGGGCAGATCGTCGGGCCGGTGACCTCGGGCAATTACGGGCATTTCCTGGGGGGCGCCATCGGCATGGGCTATGTGCCCTGCAAGGGGCAGACCGAGGCCGAGGTGCTGGCCTCGTCCTACGAGATCGAGGTGGCGGGGGTGCGGCATGCGGCGGTGGCATCCTTGGTGCCGATGCATGACCCGAAATCGGAACGGGTGCGCCTGTAGCTGGCGCCGGGGGTTTCACACCCCCGGAGCCGCGTGGGATATTCCCCGACAGATGAAAGGTGGGCAGAATGAAACTGGCGGCGCGGCATCAGGCGTTTCACGCTCTGCATCATCAGGGGTGTTTCGTCATTCCGAACCCCTGGGATGCGGGCTCGGCGCGGATGATGGCGGCTTTGGGGGCCAGGGCGCTGGCCACGTCGTCATCGGCGCATGCCTTCACGCTGGGCCGCCTCGATGGTGGCGTGTCACGCGACGAGGCGCTGGCGCATGCCGCCGATCTGTTGGCGGCGACGGGCTTGCCGGTCTCGGGCGATTTCGAGAGCGGCTTTGGCGACGCGCCGGATGTGGTGGCCGAGACGGTGCGGCTGGCGGGCGAGGTCGGGCTTTCGGGGATTTCGGTCGAGGACACCCGGATGGTGGCGGGCCATCCGGCTTACGCCTTTGATCTGGCGGTCGAACGGGTGCGCGCAGGGGCGGCGGCGGCGCGTGCGCTGGGGCGTCCGTTCGTGTTCTGCGCCCGCGCCGATGGGGTGATGAACGGCGCTTACGATCTGGCCGAGGGCATCCGCCGGTTGCAGGCCTTTGAGGCGGCGGGGGCGGATCTGCTCTATCTGCCGATACCGCCGGGGCGGGCGGAACTGGCGCGGGTGCTGGCCTCGGTCTCAAAGCCGGTCAACGCGCTGGCGGCGGGGCCGCTCAAGG
>JBATAV010000343.1:0-3368 GCA_049662025.1 Paracoccaceae bacterium
CCCCAGGGCCGGATCGCACAGCAACGCAAACGCCAGCGTCTGCAGCGCATCCCCCGCCAGCACCGCCACCGCCTCATCCCATTTCACATGTACCGTCGGCTGGCCGCGCCGCAGATCATCGTCATCCATGCACGGCAGGTCGTCATGCACCAGGCTATATGCATGCAACGCCTCGACCGCCGCCGCGACCGATACCGCCCGCACCTCCGGCACTCCCAGCATCCGCGCGCTTTCCAGCGCCAGAAACCCGCGCAACCGCTTGCCGCCGCGCAAAGCGTAGCGCATCGCATGAACCACCGGCTGATCGGCCAGCCCCGACAAAGCCGCCAGAAGCCGCGCCTCGATCAGCGCCGCATCCGCCGCCAGCCGGGCTTGAAAACTCACATCCCCTCCACCGGGTCGGTGCCTACCGCACGCCCCGCGGCCAGGCGAATCTTTTCCACCTTCTCCTCGGCATCCTTCAACAGCGCATCGCACCGTGCCTTCAGCGCCGCCCCCCGCTCATAAAGCGCGATGGATTGCTCTAGCGCCACCTCGCCCTTCTCCAGCTGCGTCACCACGCCTTCCAGCGCCGCCATCGCAACCTCGAAACTCATTTCCGCAACCGGAGTGTCAGTCATGCCGAAAGCCTTGCCATTTCGCCCACATAAGCCGCGACCGAAGCCGCCAGTGCATCCAGATCATAGCCGCCTTCCAGAGTCGAGACCACCCGCCCCCCCGACACCTCCCACAGCCGCGCAGCCAGCCAGGCAAAGTCCTCCGTCTCCCACTCCAGCCCCGCCAGGGGATCGTCCCGATGCGCGTCAAACCCCGCCGAAACCAGCACCAGATCCGGCTTCCAATCCGCCAGCGCAGGCAACACCAGCCGCTCATACGCCGCCCGCATCATTGCCCCACCAGACCCGGCCCGCAGCGGCACGTTCAACACCTGTCCATGCGCGCCCACCTCATCCGCCCGCCCAGTACCCGGAAACAACGGCATCTGATGCGACGAGGCAAACAGACAGCGCCCCTCGTCCCACAGCAAATCCTGGCTACCATTGCCGTGATGCACATCGAAATCCACCAGCGCCACGCGGCCCAGCCCATGCACCTCCAGCGCACGTTTGACGCCAATCGCCGCCGTCCCGAACAGACAGAACCCCATCGCCCGTGCCGTCTCGGCATGGTGGCCCGGCGGTCGGCAGCCGACAAACGCCGTTCCCCCATCCGCCACCACCGCATCCACCGCCGCGCAAACCCCGCCCACAGCCCGCATCGCCGCATCAGACGACCCCGGCGCCAGAAACGTGTCCGCATCCAGTTGCGCCCATCCTGTCGCAGGCACCGCCCGTTTCACCGCCGCCAGATACCCCGCCGGATGGCAGCGCAACACATCCACCTCATCCCCAAAAGGGCACTCTCGCCGCTCCACCGCCAGCCCGGTCAGGCCCGCCTCGACCGCAGCCAACCGCTCCACCCGCTCCGGGTGCCCCGGCGGTGTCACATGCCCCAAACCTGCCTGATGCGAGAATACCAGCACGTCCAGCCCTTCATCTTGGCCAAAATATTCCGGGTGCGACTATGGATTGCGCCATGTGTTCAAGCAACCATGGTCGCGGGGGCAGCGCCCCGGCCGTCGGCCACCCTCAATCCGGTGCCAGCATATAGCCCTCACCCCGCACCGTCTGCAGATAGCGCGGAGATTTCGGGTCCTCCTCGATCTTGCGTCGCAGCCGGGTGATCTGCACATCCACCGCGCGCTCCTGCGCCACATCCTCGCGGCCCAGATCGCCGACCAGCCGCTCCCGGCTCACCGCCACGCCGGGCACCTGGGCAAACAATCGCATCAGGGCGGCCTCGGTTGCCGTCAGCCGCACCAGCGCCTCGCCACGCCACAACTCGCCCCGGTCCATGTCATAGCGCACCGTCCCCAGATGCAGCACCTGGCGCACCGGCTCGGTCGCCTTGGCCACCGGCGCACGGCGCAATATCGCGTTGATCCGCAGCAGCAATTCCTTCGGCTCGAAAGGCTTGACCAGATAGTCATCCGCCCCCGCCTCGAACCCCTCGATCCGGTTCGCCGCCTCGCCCTTCGCGGTCAGCAGCAGGATGGGCGTCTGCATCCGCTTGCGCAGATCGCGGGTCAGCGCAACGCCATCCTCGCCCGGCATCATTACGTCCAGCACGATCAGATCGAACTCCAGCCCCGCCAGCAATTTCCGCGCCTGCGCCGCGTCCCGCGCCACCGACACCAGAAAGCCGCTGCGGATCAGGAACTTCTGCAACAGCCCCCGGATCCGCTCGTCATCATCGACCACCAGCAGATGCGCTTCTTGCCCGTTCATGCCCCGCCCTCTTTCAGACGGTTGTAGGCCACCCGCATCTCGGGGTCCATCATCGCCTCCAGCACCTGACGGAACCCCGCCACCGCCTGCGGCCCCGCCGCGCGATAGGCCGCCCGCATCCGCGCCCGCTGCGCATCGGACAGCGCCCGTTCCAGGTCGGCCCCCTTGTCGGTCAGGAACAGATGCCGTTCCCGCGCATCCGTTCGCCCCTTTTCGCTTTTCACCAGCCCGTCCTCGATCAGGGTCCGCAACACCCGGTTCAGGCTTTGCTTCGTCACTCCCAGAATCGCCAGCAGGTTGGAAACCGTCGTCCCTTTCGATCGGTGAATGAAATGGATCGCCCGATGATGCGCGCGACCGTAATCCTGGCCCTGCAAGATGCGGTCGGGGTCAGCGGTAAACCCGCGATAGGCAAAGAACATCGCCTCGATCCCCTTGCGCAACTGCTCGTCGGTCAGAAAAAGCAGGCTCTCGCCCCCTGCACGCTCAACCATCATACCCTCCATCTTCCCCCCGAATTTATGTCAGCCTTGTTGACATTCCAAGTCACAAGACATACCAATCCGCCGATTTCGCGCAAGATTATGTCCGATGCGGACCTTTCCAGCGCAACATTCGCAAAAGCCAGGAGGATGCGATGGCAGGCTACGACGATCGTGACGGGTTCATCTGGATGGATGGCAAGCTGGTGGACTGGCGCGCCGCGAACGTCCACATCCTGACCCATGCCCTGCACTACGCCTCCTCGGTGTTCGAGGGCGAGCGCTGCTACAACGGCAAGATCTTCAAATCCACCGAGCATTCCCAGCGCCTGCGCATGTCGGGAGAGCTGCTCGACATGCCGCTGCCCTACAGCGTCGCGGAAATCAATGCCGCCAAGGAAGCCACGCTCAAGGCCAACAACCTGACCGACGCCTATATCCGCGCCATCGCCTGGCGTGGGGCCGGCCCCGACATGGGCGTTGCCTCCAAGAACAACCCGATCCGCATGGCCGTCGCCTGCTGGACCTGGGGCAGCTACTACGGCGACGCCAAGATGAA
>JBATAV010000344.1:0-4006 GCA_049662025.1 Paracoccaceae bacterium
CGCCTGGCTCGCCGCCCTGAAAGGCGGGGCCGACCTCGAACAGCGCCAGATCCATGAAGCCGCGCGCCTGATTGCGCGCCGCTGCGGCCAGAAGGCCGGGCAGCAAGTCGGGGCGCAGGTGGCTCATCTCGGTTGAAATCGGGTTGTCCACCCGCACCGCATCGGTGCCGCCGCCGAACAGCACGGCAGAGGTCTGGTCGATGAAGCTGTAGGTCACGCATTCGTTGTAGCCAAGCGCCGCCAGCATCCGCCGCGCCGCCTTTTCGCGGCTTTGCAGTGGCGTCAGGATCGGCTTCGGCACGCCCGGCTGACTGCGGCGCAGAGGTGCGCCTTTCAACTTGGCCAGGCTGGCGATGCGGGCCACTTCCTCGACCAGATCGGCGTCGCCCTGAATGTCGGGACGCCACGAGGGCGGTGTTGCGTCATTGCCCGTCAGCTTGAAGCCAAGCGCGGTCAGGGTCTGGCGCTGCTCGGATTCCGCGATGTCCATGCCCACCAGCGACACCAGCCGCGCCGGGTTCAGCCGGTAGCTGCGTTTGGTCTCAACAGGCGCGCCGTCCTGCGCCAGGGCAGAGGCCTCGCCGCCGCACAGGTCCAGCACCATCTGCGTCGCCATGTCGAGGCCGGGAAGGGTGAAGGCCGGATCGACACCGCGTTCAAAGCGGTAGCGGGCGTCGGAATTGATCTTCAGCGCACGCCCCGTCGCGGCGATGGTGATCGGGTCCCACCAGGCCGATTCGAGGAAGACGTTGACGGTGGCCTCGGTGCAGCCCGAATGCGCGCCGCCCATGATGCCCGCAAGGGATTCCACGCCGTTGGCATCGGAAATCTCCATCTGGCCGGGGGCAAGGGTGTAGGTCTTGCCGTCCAGCGCCGGGAATTCCTCGCCGCCCTTTGCGGGGTGAATGTGCAAGGTGCCGCCCGCCACCTTGTCGGCGTCAAAGACATGCAGCGGGCGGTTGTGGGCGAAGGTGAAGAAGTTGGTGATATCGACCAGCGCCGAGATCGGCCGCAGCCCGATCGCGCGCAGCCGTGCTTGCAGCCAAGCGGGTGAGGGGCCATTCTTGACGCCCCGGATCAGCCGCCCGGCGAAATGCGGGCAGCCCCTTTCGCGCAACGTGGGGTCGATCCGCACCGAGATGGGCGAGGCGAAGCCGCCCGCAATGGCCGGAACGCTGATGGGTTTCAACTTGCCCAGACCCCGCGCCGCCAGATCGCGGGCGATGCCGTGGATGCCCAAGGCGTCGGGGCGGTTGGGGGTGACCTTGATGTCGATCACCGGGTCGTTCAACCCGCGATAGTCGATGAAACGCGCGCCCAAGGGTGCGTCTTCGGGCAGGTCGATGATGCCGTCATGGTCGTCCGACAGCATCAGCTCGCGCTCCGAGCACAGCATGCCGTTGGAATCGACGCCGCGGATGTTGCCCGGCTTCAGATCCACCCCGGTGCCGGGCACATGGGTGCCGACCGGGGCAAAGACCCCGACCAGCCCGGTGCGCGCATTGGGGGCACCGCAAACCACCTGAACCTCGACCAGCGCCGTGCCCGGCCCACCCGGATAGGTCGCCACCCGGCACAGCCGCAGCCGGTCGGCGTTGGGGTGCTGCACCGCCTCGATCACCCGGCAGATCCGAAAGACCCCCAGGGCATCGGCGGGGTTTTCGATAGCCTCGACCTCCAGCCCCAGATCGGTCAGCGCCTCGGCAATGGCCTCGACCGGGGCGCTGGTGTCCAGATGGTCGGCAAGCCAGGAAAGGGTGAATTTCATCTGCGACAGTCCCTGCAAGGTTTGGGCCACGGGATTAACGCAAAGGCGGGTCAAGGGGAAGGGTGCGGGGAAGGGTGCGGCGAAGGGCGCGGTGCCCCGCGCAGCCTCGGGGAGAGATCTTGCGCGCCCAGGAAACGGGCTGTTGCCGATTGAGGGGGCGGAATGCCCCTCCGTGCTGTGCTAAAACAGAAGGATGGAAGACTGGCTTCGCATCCCTGACCGACGCCGCGGCATCCCGCACTGGCGGTTGTGCCTGCTGATGGGCGTGACGTTCCTGATCCTCTGGGTCGGGGCGCCGGTGCTGTTTGCCATGGCAACGCGGACCCTCTGAGGCATCCTTCCGCTTGCCCCTTCCGGGCCAAGCCATTATCCCCGTTTCCAAGCCAGTTTCCGGGGAGGATGACCCATGACCACAAACACCCGTTTCGACAAGTCGAAGCTGCCCAGCCGCCATGTGACCGAAGGCCCGGCCCGCGCGCCGCACCGGTCGTATTTCTACGCCATGGGCATCACCGAAGAGGAAGTCCACCAGCCCTGGGTCGGCGTCGCCACCTGCTGGAACGAGGCCGCACCCTGCAACATCGCGCTGAACCGTCAGGCGCAGATCGTCAAGCATGGGGTGAAGAAGGCCGGCGGCACCCCGCGCGAATTCACCACCATCACCGTGACCGACGGGATTGCGATGGGGCATGAAGGCATGCGCTCGTCGCTGGCATCGCGCGATGCCATCACCGACACGGTTGAGCTGACGATGCGCGGCCATTGCTATGACGCCATCGTCGGGCTGGCGGGCTGCGACAAATCGCTGCCGGGGATGATGATGGCCATGGTGCGGCTGAACGTGCCTTCGGTCTTCATCTACGGCGGGTCGATCCTGCCGGGCCGCTACAAGGGCCAGGATATCACCGTGCAGGACATGTTCGAGGCGGTGGGCAAGGTGCAGGCCGGGTCGATGTCGGAAGCGGAACTGGAGATCATGGAAAAGATCGCCTGCCCGTCCAGTGGCGCCTGTGGCGCGCAGTATACCGCCAACACCATGGCCTGCGTGTCCGAGGCGATCGGGCTGGCGCTGTTGAATTCCTCAGGTGCGCCCGCGCCTTACGAATCGCGCGACCAGTATGGCGAGGCCTCGGGCGTGGCGGTGATGAACCTGATCGAGAAGAACATCCGCGCCCGCGATATCGTCACGCTGAAATCGTTGGAAAATGCCGCCCGCGTGGTGGCCTGCACCGGCGGCAGCACCAATGGGGCGCTTCACCTGCCCGCCATCGCGCATGAAGCGGGGATCGACTTCGACCTGTTCGACGTGGCCGCCATCATGCGCGACACGCCCTATTTCGTCGATCTGCGGCCGGGTGGGAAATATGTGGCGAAAGACCTCTATGAGGTCGGCGGCATACCGGTGGTGATGAAGGAACTGGCCAAGGCGGGCCTGCTGCACCTCGATTGCATCACCGCCAGCGGCAAATCCCTGGGCGAAAGCCTGGAAGAAATCACCGGCGAGGCAGACGGCCGGGTGATTTATTCCATCGCAACGCCGATCACCAAGACCGGCGGCGTCGTCGGCCTGAAGGGCAACCTTGCCCCCGATGGCGCCATCGTCAAGGTGGCGGGCATGACCGAGGCCGAGCAGGTGTTCTCGGGCCCTGCGCGCGTCTTTGAATGCGAGGAAGACGCCTTCGAGGCCGTCAAGCAGCGGACCTACAAGGAAGGCGATGTCCTCGTCATCCGCAACGAAGGCCCCGCCGGTGGGCCGGGAATGCGCGAGATGCTGGCGACCACCGCGGCGCTGTCGGGCCAAGGCATGGGCAAGAAGGTGGCGCTGATCACCGATGGCCGGTTCAGTGGGGCGACGCGCGGCTTCTGCGTCGGCCATGTCGGGCCAGAGGCGGCACACGGCGGGCCGATTGCGCTGTTGAAAACCGGCGACATGATCTCGCTGAACGCGCTGACCGGCGAATTGTCGGTGGCGCTGTCGGACGCCGAACTGGCCAAGCGCCGCGCCGAATGGAAAGGCCCGCGCAAGACCGAATATACTTCGGGGGCCTTGTGGAAATACGCCAAACTGGTGGGCGGCGCGCGGCAAGGGGCGGTGACACATCCGGGGGCAAAGGCCGAAACCCATGTCTACATGGATCAGTAAGGCCCTATCGATCCTTGTTGTTTCCGGCGCGCTTGGCGGTTGCGTGGCACCCGGCGGCACCGTCCGGACCGGCAGCGCGCCGGTTCTGGGCGGGG
>JBATAV010000345.1:0-13431 GCA_049662025.1 Paracoccaceae bacterium
GGTCAGGCGGGCCAGGCCCTTCGCCTCGGCCACCCGTGCCAGATCCATCCGCAGCGCCGCGTCCAGCGGTTTGCCGCCTTCGACGCGGACGTCTGGCCCGGTCAGGCTGCGAGTCAGGGTCACCGCCAGCTCCTGGCTGCGCGATCCGCCAAGGGTAACCAGCGCCTCGACGGCCGGAAGCAGCGCCATCAGGTCGGGATGCAAGAGCGTACAGCCCGGCACCGGGATGATCACATCCGACCCGCGTGCATGAAACCCGGTCAGCGCGCCGCCCTTGGTCCGCCGCGCCGCCAGCGTTGCCCGCCTGCGCGACCGGTGTGGCGAGGTCAGCACCTGATCGCGCACCATGTCGACGGGCAGTCCCTGCGCTGCCAGCGCAGTGCAGACCACTTCGCGCTTCCAAGCCGCTACGAAATCATCGGTCGCGTGCTGCAACTGGCAGCCACCACAGGCGCGGGCATGGGCGCAGGGCGGACGCACCCGGCTTGCGCTGGGCGTCAGGATGCGCACCTCCTCCAGCCGGTCGCCGGAGATCGTGCCGGAGACCACTTCGCCCGGCAGAACACCCGGCACATAGATCGGGCCATCCGGGCCCTGCGCGATGCCGTGGCCCAGATGCCCCAGCCGATCGATGGTGAGAGTCACTGATCCTGATCCTCGGTTCCGATGAACCCGCCCGATTGCCGCTTCCAGTAGCGCGCGTAAAGGCCGTCTTTCGCCAACAGCGCTTCATGGCTGCCGATTTCGACGATGCGGCCACGTTCCAGCACGATGATGCGGTCCATTGCGGCGATGGTCGACAGGCGGTGGGCGATGGCCAGCACCGTCTTGCCTTGCATCACCCGGCCAAGTGCGGACTGGATGCTGGCCTCGACCTCGCTGTCCAAGGCACTTGTCGCCTCGTCCAGAACCAAGATCGGCGCGTCTTTCAGGAAGGCGCGCGCCAGCGCGATCCGCTGCCGTTGCCCGCCCGACAGCTTGACCCCCCGCTCGCCAAGAAAGGCATCATAGCCCTGACGACCGGTATGGTCGATCATGCCGACGATGAACTCATCCGCCTCGGCGGCCTTGGCGGCGGCAATGATCTCGGCCTCCGACGCCTCGGGGCGGCCATAGGCAATGTTGTCGCGCGCGCTGCGATTGAACATGGCCGTTTCCTGCGTGACCATGCCGATCTGCCGTCTGAGCGACTCTTGCGTCACGTCGCGCAGATCAAACCCGTCGACGGAAATCCGCCCGATTTCGGGGTCGTAAAGCCGCAAAAGCAGCGACACCAGAGACGATTTCCCCGCCCCCGACGCCCCCACAATGGCCAGCTTCTCCCCTGCCCGGATCGTCAAGTTCACCCCCGATACGCCGCCACGATCGCGCCCATAGGCGAAACTGACGTCGTCATAGCGAACCTCTCCGGTCACCCGCGGCAGCACTTTCGCATCGGGTGCATCAGTCAGCGCATGCGGCGCGGACAGCGTGCGCATCCCGTCTTCGACCTCGCCCACAGAGGTATAGACCGTCATGAGGGTGAAGCTGACCCAGCCGGTCATCTGCGCGATCCGCATCGCAATGGCGCCGGCCGCAGCGATTGACCCTGCCGTGGCCCTGCCGTCCTGCCACAAAAGCAGAATCCCGCCGATCAGAATCACCGGAAGCAGCCCCGCCAGCCCCATCAGCACCAGACGGAACCAGGCCGCGATCACCCCGTATTCCAGCGACCGGTCGCGGAATACCTCCATCGCGCGCAGGGCAACGCGGTCTTCAAACGCGGCATGGGCGAACAGTTTTACAGTCTTGATGTTTGTGATGGTGTCCACCACCTGCCCGGTCACCATCGCCCGGCTGGAGGCCCGCGCGGCGGAATTCTCGCGCACCATGGGGATGAACACCCGGATCAGCACCAGGTAGGCCAAGAGCCATACCGCCAGCGCCAGCCCGATCCAGACATCGACCGCCACCAGAAAGATCACCGAGGCAATCACCGAGGCCAGGGCGAAGAACACCGTGTTGATGACTTCGGTGGTCACTTCGGTCACCGCCCGCGCCGCCTGCATCTGTTTTTGCGCGATGCGCCCGGCAAAGTCGTTGTCAAAGAAAGTCAGGGCCTGGCCCAGCGTCCAACGATGCAACCGGCTGAGGACCAGGGGCAGAAGGTTCGGCCCTAGCGTGATCTGGATCGTCGCCGAAGACGCCGCATAGGCCAAAGGCCGCAGCACCAGATAGAACCCGGCCGCCCAAATCATCAGCCAGGCGTTGTCAGAAAAAAACGTCGCCGGTGTTCCGGTGACCGCCGCGTCGATCAACCAGCCCAGCACCACGGCCGAGACCAGTTCCGTCACCCCCGCCAGCGCCGAGAAGACCGAAGCGACCCAAAGCTGCGACCAGCTGCCCTGCAGGCACCAGCGGAAGAACGCGCCAAGCGACTGCGGCGGGTTGCCTTCCGCCGGGCGAAACGCGTCGATCCAACCGCCCATGCGCAACAGACCGCTCATTCCGCCGCCTCTTCTTCCAACCCGATGAACCCACCCGATTGCCGGGCCCAGAACCTTGCATATAGCCCGCTTTGCGCCAGAAGCGATGTGTGAGAGCCGCTTTCGGCAATTGCCCCGTCTTCCAGCACGATGATTCGGTCCATTGCCGCGATGGTCGACAGCCGGTGCGCGATGGCGATCACCGTCTTGCCCTTCATCACGCCATAGAGCGCCTCTTGAATCAGCGCTTCGGCCTCTGAGTCCAGCGCCGACGTTGCTTCGTCCAGGATCAGAATTGGGGCGTCCTTCAGGATCACCCGCGCCAGCGCCACCCGCTGGCGTTGGCCTCCGCTCAGCTTCACCCCCCGCTCGCCAACATGGGCGTCATAGCCGGTGCGGCCCTGCGGATCTTCCAGCGTCAAGATGAACTCATGCGCCTCGGCCCGGCGCGCGGCCTCTATCATCATCGCGTCCGTGGCATCGGGGCGGCCATAGAGGATGTTGTCGCGGACCGACCGGTGCATCAGGGACGAATCCTGCTGAACCATGCCGATCTGCTGCCGCAGGCTGTCTTGGGTGACCCCGGCAATATCCTGTCCGTCGATCAGAATCCGCCCCGCCTCGCAGTCGTAAAACCGCAGCATCAGTTTCACCAGTGTCGACTTGCCGGCGCCCGACCGACCGACAACCCCGATCTTTTCGCCGGGGCAAACGGTCAGCGACACATTACGCAACCCACCCGAGCCGCGCCCGTAATGGTGGCTGACGCCGGCAATCTCGATCAGCCCATCGCGGAATTCCAGCGGTTTGGCGGCCTGGGCATCAACCAGCGCGATCGGCTGGGCGATCGTCTCCATCCCCTCTTGCACGACGCCCAGCGCCTGCACCAGAGACGAGAACGCCCACATGATCCAGTAGGTCATGTTGTTCAGCCGCAAGACCAGCGCCGTTGCCGCCGCGACCGTGCCGACTGTCGCTGCGCCCTGCAGCCAGAGCAGCACCGCCCATCCGGTGATCCAGACGATCAACACCCCGTTCAGCAGGGTCAGCGCCAGGTCCATCTTGGTGATGATCCGCATCTCTTGCTTGAAGGTCTCGCGCGCGTGTTCGATGGCCTCTTTGGCATAGGCCAACTCATTGTTGTGATGCGCGAACAGCTTGACCGAGTGGATGTTGGTATAGGCGTCGACCACCCGCCCGGTTACCGCCGACCGGGCATCCGAACTGGCCTTCGCGGCTGGCCCAGCATAGCGCACGGTCCAGCGTACCAGGGCTGCATACAGCACGAACCACACCACCAGCGGCACCAACAGTCGCGGATCCGCCTGCGCCAGCATGATCCCGGCACCAACCACCGTGACCGACGCAAAAGCCATCGCGTCAAAGGTCTGGAACACCGCGTCCCCCGCTGCAGGTGGGGTCTGCATGATGCGGTTGGCGATGCGGCCCGCAAAGTCCGATTCGAACCAGCCCACCGGCTGTCGGATCACATGCGCGTGCGAACGCCAGCGGATCATCGTGCCAAAATTCGGCAGAATGGTGTTGTGCAAGAGCGCCACGTTCCCCACCAGCAGCACCGGCCGCAGGATCAGAACAGCCAGCGCCACGGCCACCACTTCGGTGCCATAAAGCGTCCAGAACTGGCCCGTAGCCGTCGCGCCCAACAGATCAACCAGCCGTCCGACATACCAGATCAGCGCCACGTCCAGAAACGCCGCCAGCACCGACAGCACCGCCGTCACGGCGAAAACAGCGCGGAACGGTTGGATATATTCTTTCAGGAACGGCCACAGCCGGCGCGGCGGCGCGTCGTTTTGCTCGTAAGGACCGTAAGGGTCCACGAGGCCTTCAAAAAACCGAAACATCGGTGCCTCCTGGAATACCCCCGGCGTATAGCGCAGATCGAGCGAGAGGAAAACCGGTGGTTTGTGGCCCGGAGGCTTCGCCGCCGCGACCTTGGCACGGGGCCTGGCAACCGCAAGGAATGATCTGCGTCAGCGCCTTCCTGCCAAGGCCCCTGGTTGCCCACAAAATACCTGCGGTTCAGGGCTTTACACGATTGATGTCTCGATCATCTGGCGTCACGATCTTGTGGATGTGCAGCTATCGGGCCTTCTTGATTCGCGTCAGGGTTGACCGGAGGGGGTCGGAAGGACCCGAGGGATACCATGGCGTGGAAACCGAAGTCATATGGCAAGGTTTGAATTGATCAAGGTCAATGCGGGTCATTGGTCCCCACCGCTAGAGACGCGGCCATGATCCGGTTCCGCACTCAGTTCTGCGCGATGATTCTGTCGATGGCGGTCGCCTTCTACGGCTTTGCCGGGGCAATGGATCTGCGCATGATGGTTATCAGCGCCGAAGACCTTTGCGGTGGAGCGCCAGCCTACGTTGAGTTGCCCGGCCCGGTCGACAGTGCCAAGCCATGCCGCGACTGCGCGAAATGCCTGACAATTTCGACAACCCCCGCCCTTGACCCGGCGCTGCCGACCCGGGCAATGGGCAAGGGCCACCCGCTGAGCCGTGCCCGCACGCGCACAATTGCCATCGTTCGGCGTCGCTTGTCCCCGATGCCGCGCGGCCCCCCGACCCCGACCCAGATTGCCAAGGTTCGCTTCCCCCTCCCGATGATTGGCGCAAGTCGATCCCCCCGGCGGCGGCGGCACTTCGGCGACCAGGTCCTTTACTCTGGATCGCTGAAATGACCCTGTACCGCCTTTTTCCCGTCCTGAGCCTCTTGCTGACGCTGGCGTTGCCCGCCTGGGCCGACGGGCTGCTTGAGAAATTCCTGCCCGACAACCCCGCCAGCGCACTGGTCGAGGGGGCCGATGCCTATGGGGCCCAGCGCGAGGATCTGCCGATCGTACCAGTTCTGAAGGACGGCGAGGAAATCGGCTATGCCTTCGTGACCTCGGACTTCGTTGGCACGACCGGCTATTCTGGCAAACCGATCCACACCCTCGTCGCCATCGACAAGAGCGCGAAAGTCATCGGGGTCGAACTGGTCAAACACTCTGAACCCATCGTTCTGGTCGGTATTCCGAACGAAAAGATCAAGGCCCTCGCCCGATCGTTCATCGGCCTGGATCTGGTGGCAGCCGCCGCCGGGGCCGAGCATGATCTGAACATCATTTCCGGCGCGACAGTCACCGTGATGGTGCTTGACGATTCCATCGTCCGCTCGGGCATCAAGGTGGCCAAGGCGCTGGGGCTGGGCGGCCTGACCATCGATGCCAAATCCACCGGCCCGATCGTGACGCTGAACCTTGAGGCGAAGGCCCCGGCTGACTGGGCCACGCTGGAAGGCGACGGGACGGTCCGCAAGCTGTCGGTGTCGGTGGGCGACGTGAATGACGCCTTTGCCAAGAACCCCGACCCGCGTGCGCTGGAAAAGGCGCTGACCGATCCGCCCGAGACCACCTACATCGACATGGAGGTAGCGCTTGTGTCGCATCCCGCCATCGCAGAGGCGGTCCTTGGCGCGGGAGAAGCCAAGAACCTTGCGGCCTGGCTGAAACCGGGTGACAGCGCCATCGCCATCGCAGCCATGGGGCAATACAGCTTCAAGGGGTCGGGCTATGTGCGTGGCGGAATCTTCGATCGCATCGTTCTGGTGCAAGGCGATGTCTCGGTCCGATTCCGCGATAAGATGCACCGCCGTCTGGTCACCATTCCGACGCCGGGTGCCCCCAGCTTTACCGAGACTGACCTGTTCCTGATCCCTGCAGACACCGGCTTTGACCCCGCGAAACCCTTTCGCCTGCAACTGCTGGTGCATCGCGCCGTCGGGCCGGTGGAGAAACTGTTCACCACCTTCGACCTGGAATATCAGCTGCCGAAATCCTACCTGACCGTGACCGCCGCCCCCGAAGTCGTGGCGCCCCCGGCCAAGAGTGAATCGCAGGCTCAGGCCGCGTTGTGGAAGAAGATCTGGGCGGGATCGGAGCTGGAAATCGCCGTGCTGTCCGGCATGCTGTTCGTGCTGACGGCTGTATTCTTCTTTCAGATCTACTTCACCCGCAACGAGCGTTTCTTCTTCTGGTTCCGTATCGGGTATCTGACGGTCACGCTGGTCTTCCTTGGCTGGTATGCCAATGCACAGTTGTCGGTGGTGAACCTGATGGCGCTGTTCGGTGCACTGATTTCGGGCTTCAACTGGCAGGCCTTCCTGCTGGACCCGCTGACCTTCATCTTGTGGTTCTCGGTCGCAGCCTCCCTGCTGTTCTGGGGTCGCGGGGCCTATTGCGGTTGGCTTTGCCCCTTTGGTGCGCTGCAGGAACTGACCAACCGCATCGCCAAGGCCCTGCACATTCCGCAATGGACCTTGCCATGGGGCCTGCATGAACGGCTGTGGCCGCTGAAATACATGATCTTCCTTGGTCTGTTTGGCGTCAGCCTGATGAGCATCGAACAGGCCGAGCATCTGGCCGAGGTCGAGCCGTTCAAGACCGCAATCATCCTGAAATTCATCCGCGCCTGGCCTTTCGTGGCCTATGCCGCCGCCCTGCTGATCGCGGGCCTTTTCGTCGAGCGGTTCTATTGCCGCTACCTGTGCCCTTTGGGTGCGGCGTTGGCGATTCCGGCCCGGATGCGGATGTTCGACTGGCTGAAACGCTACAAGGAGTGCGGCAATCCTTGCCAGTCCTGCGCCAACCAATGCCCGGTGCAAGCGATCCATCCGACGGGCGAGATCAACCCGAACGAATGCGTGAACTGCCTGCATTGTCAGGTTCTGTACCAGTCGAAAACGACTTGTCCCGTCGTCATCAAGAAACTGAAACGCCGCGCGGCAGTGGGCTCTGCCAACGCGCCTGCGGCCGTTGCGCTGGGCAAACCCCCGGCGGGCCACCCGAACGCTCAACACTGAAACCGTAAGAAAAGGAGATCCACCATGGACAACGAAACGAAGGGATTGCCGGGCGTGTCACGCCGGATGCTTCTGGGCGCAACCGCCGGTAGCGCCGCACTTGGCGGCCTGGCAGGCCGATTGGCGCTGACCGGCGGGGCAGCGGGGCTGACCACGCTGGCCGCGACCGGGTCCGCAAGCGCGGAAGAGGCGGCAACCGTTGCCCCCGGCATGCTTGACGAATACTATGGCTTCTGGTCCTCGGGGCAGACCGGCGAGATGCGCATCCTCGGCATCCCCTCGATGCGCGAATTCATGCGCGTCCCGGTGTTCAACCGTTGCTCGGCAACCGGCTGGGGCCAGACCAATGAATCGATCCGCATCCACCAGCGGACCATGTCCGACAAGACCAAGCATCTGCTGGAAGCCAACGGCAAGAAGATTCACGACAACGGCGACTTGCACCATGTCCACATGTCGATGACCGAAGGCCGCTATGACGGCCAGTATCTGTTCATGAACGACAAGGCCAACACCCGTGTGGCCCGCGTGCGCTGCGACGTTATGAAATGCGATGCCATCCTGGAGATTCCGAACGCCAAGGGGATCCATGGTCTGCGCCCGCAGAAATGGCCGAAGTCGACCTATGTCTTCTGCAACGGCGAAGACGAGGTGCCGTTGAACAATGACGGCACGACCATGACGGATGTCTCGACCTATGTGAACGTATACACGGCGGTCGACGTGGCAAGTTGGACCGTGGCCTGGCAGGTCCTGGTCTCGGGCAACCTGGACAACACCGATGCCGACTACGAAGGAAAATGGGCCTTCTCGACCAGCTACAACAGCGAAATGGGCATGAACACTGCCGAAATGACCGCCTCGGAGATGGACCATGTCGTCGTCTTCAACATCGCCGAGATTGAAGCCGCGATTGCGGCCGGCAAGTTTGAAGAGGTGAACGGCGTCAAGGTGCTGGACGGGCGGAAAGAGGCCAAGAGCCAGTTCACCCGCTATATCCCGGTCGCCAACAACCCGCACGGTTGCAACATGGCGCCCGACAAGAAGCACCTCTGCATCGGTGGCAAACTTTCTCCGACGGTGACGGTGATCGACGTCACGCTGCTGGACGCGCTGTTCACCTCGGACATCGATCCGCGCTCGGCTGTGGTGGCAGAGCCGGAGCTGGGTCTGGGGCCGCTGCACAATGCCTTTGACGGCAAGGGCAACGTCTTCACGACGCTGTTCCTCGACAGCCAGGTGGTCAAGTGGAACATCGACAAGGCGATTGCGGCCTACAAGGGCGAGACGGTCGATCCGATCCTGGACAAGGTCGACGTGCAGTATCAGCCCGGCCACCTCAAGACCTCGATGGGCGAGACGCTGGATGCCGACGGCAAATGGATGGTCTGCCTGTGCAAGTTCAGCAAGGACCGCTTCCTGAACGTCGGGCCGCTGAAGCCGGAAAACGATCAGTTGATCGACATCACTGGCGACAAGATGAAGGTCATTCACGATGGCCCGAACTTTGCCGAACCGCATGATGCGATTGCGGTTCACGCCAGCAAGATGACCAACATCAAGTCGGTCTGGGATCGTCAGGACCCGATGTGGGCCGAAACCCGCAAACAGGCCGAAGCCGACGGCGTGAACATCGACGAATGGACCGATCAGGTGATCCGCGACAAGGATGATCCGACCAAGGTGCGCGTCTACATCACCAGCCAGGCGCCGACCTACAGCCTGGAAAGCTTTACCGTGAACCAAGGCGACGAAGTCACCGTCATCGTTACCAACCTTGACGACATCGACGACCTGACCCACGGCTTCACCATGGGCAACCATGGCGTGGCGATGGAAATCAGCCCGCAGGCCACTGCTTCGGTCACCTTCGTTGCAGCCAACCCGGGCGTCTACTGGTACTATTGCCAGTGGTTCTGCCACGCCCTGCACATGGAGATGCGCGGCCGGATGTTCGTCGAGCCGAAGGGCGCCTGAAAATGAGGCTTTGGCTGGCCCCTTTCCTTGTGGCACTGACCGGCGGCGTCGCTTTTGCCGCAGACGTTCCGGTCATGCGCGGGGCCAGCCTGCCAGACGTCATCGCCTCGGCGTCGCCCGGCGATGTGCTGCTTCTTGGCGAGGGGGTCTTTGCCGGCCCCCTTGTCATCGACAAACCACTGACCCTGAAAGGCACCGAGGCTTCGGTGATCGACGGTCAGGGCGACGGAACGGTGATCACCATCTCCGCGCCGGACGTGACGATCGAAGGCTTGACCGTCACCGGATCGGGACGCCGCAACGAGGATCTTGATGCCGGCATCAAGCTGGTCAAGGGCGCCGACCGGGCGCTGATTGCAGCCAATCACCTGCACGACAACCTGCACGGAATCGACGTGCACGGCGCCATCGATGCTAGGGTGATCGGCAATGACATCATCGGGGGGCAAGACCCGCGGATGATGGACCGCGGCAACGGCATCTACATCTGGAACAGCCCCGGCACCCTGATCGAGGGCAACTCGGTGCGCTATGGGCGCGACGGCATCTTTTCCAACACCTCGCGCAAGGGCATCTACCGCAACAACATCTTCCGCGACCTGCGCTTCGCGATTCACCACATGTACACCCATGACAGCGAAGTCTCGGGCAATATCTCGATCGGCAACCATCTGGGCTATGCCATCATGTATTCCGATCGCGTGGTGTTGAAGAACAACCTCAGCCTTGGCGACCGCGACCACGGGGTGATGCTGAACTTCGCCAACCAGGCCGACATATCGGGCAATCTGGTACGCGGGGGAACCAAGAAATGCCTGTTCATGTACAACGCCAACAAGGACCTGATCGTCAACAATCGCTTTGAAGGCTGCGGCATCGGCATCCACTATACTGCCGGGTCTGACCGCAACGTGCTGACCGGAAATGCCTTCGTCGGCAACATGGAGCAGGTGAAATACGTCGGTACCCGCTTTCTGGAGTGGAGCTTCGAGGGCGCCGGCAACTACTGGTCTGATCTGGCTGCCTTTGACCTGAACGGCGACGGGCGGGCGGACGGGGTCTATCGGCCGAATGACCTGATGGACAAGATCCTGTGGTCGCAACCGCAAGCGCATCTTCTGATGGGTGCGCCCGCCGTCCAACTGGTGCGCTGGTCGCAAAGCAATTTCCCGGCCATCCTGCCGGGCGGTGTCGTCGACAGCTTTCCGCTGATGACCCCGATTTCCATCCCCGTCCCCGACGACATCGCCGCCCTCGAAGCCGAGGTGGCGGGCCGCTGGGCCCAAGGAACCTATGATGACATCGACCCTGAAGATCTCGGCTCTCACTAAGCGCTTTGGCGACGTCGTCGCGCTTCGTGACGTGTCGATGACCGTGGCGCCCGGCGAACGCGTGGCGCTTCTGGGCCATAATGGCGCCGGCAAATCGACGTTGATGAAGATCGTCCTTGGCCTGATTCCGGCCAGTTCCGGCGCGGTCGAGGTTTGTGGTGCGCTGCCCGGCTCAACCGAGGCGCGGGCGCGGGTGGCCTATCTGCCGGAAAACGTGGCCTTCCATCCGGCGCTGACCGGGCTGGAGATGATCCGGCACTACATGGCGCTGCGCGGCGAAAATCCTGCGGGTGCGATGGCCCTGCTGAAAAGGGTGGGCCTGACCGAAGCCGCCCGGCGGCGGATCGGTACCTATTCCAAGGGCATGCGCCAGCGCGTCGGTCTGGCACAGACGCTGATCGGGCACCCCAGACTCTTGGTGCTGGACGAGCCGACCTCGGGCCTTGATCCGGTCTCGCGCCGCGATTTCTATGCGCTGCTTGACCAATTGGCCGCCGAAGGAGCCTCGATCCTGCTGTCCAGCCATGCCCTGACCGAGGTCGAGGCGCGCACCGATCGCATCGCGATCCTGTCCGGCGGGCATCTGGTCGCCGAAGGCGCGCTTGCCGATCTGCGTGCCCGAGCGGCGCTGCCGGTCCGGGTGCAGGTCAAACCGCGCAACGGCGCGGCCGACCGCATCGTCGCCGCCCTGCCCGGCGCCCTGGTGGCCGAGGGTCAGATCACGCTGTCGATCGCGCAAGACGACAAATTGCCGACACTGGCGCGCATCATCGGTCTGGGCGATGCCGTCGCCGATCTTGAGATTGCGCCGCCAAGCCTGGAAGACATCTACAGCCATTTCAGCCGGAGGGACGGGCAGTGATCGGCCGCATCCTGACCATGGCGGGTACGGAGTTCCGCATCTCGTTGCGCAACCGGTGGGTGACGATTGCCATCGTGCTGATGGTCGGCTTCGCGCTGGTCCTTTCGGCGGCGGGGTCGGCGCCGACCGGAGCGCTGGGGGTTGATCCGTTGACCGTCGTGGTAGCATCGCTGACCTCACTTTCGGTCTATCTCGTGCCGCTTCTTGCCCTGCTCATGGCCTTTGACGCCATCGCCGGAGAGGTCGAGCGCGGCACCCTGCCGCTGCTTCTGACCTATCCCCTGTCGCGCCCCGAAGCGTTGGCGGGCAAGTTGCTGGCCCATCTGCTGGTGCTGGCTCTGGCCGTGGGGGCGGGGTATGGCGCGGCGGCAGCAGCGGCCCTGGCGCAGGACCGGGGCGCCATGGCAGGCTTGCCCGCGCTGTGGCGGCTGGTCTGGACATCGATCCTGCTGGGGGCGGCCTTCCTTGGCGCAGGATACGCGATTTCCGCCCTTGCGCGGCGGCCTTCGGGCGCGGCGGGGCTGGCCATTGGCCTCTGGCTGGTCCTTGTGGTGCTGTATGATCTGGCGCTTCTGGCGGCGATTGTAGTCGACAATGGCGGAGTCTTCACCACCACGGTCTTTCCCAAAGCACTACTGTTCAACCCCGCCGACGCCTTCCGGCTGTTCAACCTTGGCGCCTCGCAGGCGACAGCGGTGGCGGCAGGGGTGGGGGCGGCAGCATCGTCCGTGCCGCTTTGGCAATCGGCGCTGTCGATTACACTCTGGCCGCTGATCTCGCTATCGCTGGCCATTGCCTCATTTCGGAGGGTCACGCCATGAAACGCCTGCTGCTGATCGCGCTTCTGGCCTTGGCCGGATGCAAGGACGAGGCCGTGCAGGACGTCTCGCCCATGGCGCTGACCGCGGATTCGACCGGCTATTTCTGCCAGATGAACGTGCTTGAACACCCCGGCCCGAAAGCGCAGGCCCATCTTCAGGGCTTTCCCCGGATGCCGGTCTTCTTCTCGCAGGTCAGAGACGGGTTTGCCTTCGCCAGGATGGATGAACAGATGGCACCGATCCTGCAGATCTGGGTCAACGACATGGGCGCACCGGAAGCGACCTGGGAAGATCCCGGCGCAGCAAACTGGATTCGCGCCGAAGATGCGTTCTACGTCATGGGTTCTGATCGGACGGGCGGCATGGGTCTTCCGGATCTTGTGCCCTTCGCCGACCCGTCGGCGGCAGCGGCCTTTGCAAGCCGCTGGGGCGGGCGCGTCGTGCGCATGGATGAGGTGCCGGACGATGCCGTGCTGGCGCCGCAGGCAGGTACCGCACCCGACGGTGGGGCGGGCGAAGATGCAGAATTCAAGGCGCGGTTGCGCGCCCTTTCAGATGACCGGACAGGAGGTTGAAATGACCACGACACGGCGGCGACTTCTGACAATTACGGCGGCAGCGACGGCGGGGCTGCTGTTTGGCCCCCCAGCACGGGCCGAGACACGGGCGATCTGGGGCGGGACTGCCCTTGGTGCGCGTGCGGTGATCCGCATCGACCACCCCGACGCCGATAGCCTTGTGGCCGAGGCACGGGACGAAATCGCACGGCTGGAAGGTATTTTCAGCCTGTTTCAGCCTGACTCGCAACTGTCTCGGTTGAACCGTGATGGCCAGCTTCTCGCCCCGGCGTTCGAGCTTCTGGATTGCCTCGCCGTTGCGGGGGCGGTTCACCATGCAACCGGTGGACGGTTCGACCCGACGATCCAGCCGCTTTGGGCGGCCTGGGCCGAAGCAGCGGTGCTAGGCTTGCAGCCGGACCCCGCCACTCTCGCCGCCTTGCCCCGAGGCTGGCCGCGGGTGTCGGTTCAGCCCGACGCCGTCCGCCTGCTTCCCGGCGTGGCGCTGTCGCTGAACGGCATTGCCCAAGGCTATGTCGCAGACCGGGTCG
>JBATAV010000346.1:0-4927 GCA_049662025.1 Paracoccaceae bacterium
CTTCGAGATAGGCCTCCAGCGCCACGCCATCGTCGAAAGTCTCGCGCCAGCAATCCCAGCGCCGGGCCGTGATCAGCCGGTCCAGCACCGCGACCGGCAGGCCGGCATCGCGGATCAGCGCATGCAGTGGCCCTGCCACCTCATGCGCGCGGGCCGCACCGCTTGCGGCTGCCTCGACCACATCGCGCCACCATTGCAGGCGCATCTCGGCCACCAGAGATTCCTGCGCCAGCCAGGGGGCGCGGGCGATTTCAAGGTTGAAGGCGTAAAGCGGCAACAGCTGTTCGCGCGCCCATGGCGGCGCTGCCATGACCGCAAGGAAACGGTCAGGGTCGCCTCGTTCGACCAATCTGGCGCAGGCATCGACTGTCATCCCCGGCAGATAGCGCAGCCGGCGGGGAAGGCCAAGCCTGCCTGACTCGCCGTTTCAAGGTGCAGGAATGGCGCCCAGCACCCGGTTCATGAAAGCCAGGACCAAAGGCTCGGGGCAACTGGCCGAGACCATGGCAAAGCCGCCCACCGCAGGCTCTGCCCGCACCGTATCGGAACCGTAGTCGTAGCAGGTCTCTTCACCGGAAGCAGAGGTCAGCCGGGCCCGCACCCCGGGGCCTTCCGCCGCCACCAGCCCGGCGACGCGATCGTAAACCCCGGCGGGCCCCGGTCTGCGGCTCGAGGCCGGGTTTTCGTTCCCCGGACCGGCGCTTTCGACCAGCAGGCTGTCGTCGGCATAGACGACCGTCCGCGTGAACCCCGCAAATCCACTGCCACTGAAGACCTCGACAAAGGCGATGTCCCGAGGCGGCTCTGGCGGCAAAGGCACGCACCCCGCAAGCCCGACACCGCCAATCAGCACAGCCAGACGCAGGATCCGACGCATGGGAAACCCTTTCGTTCTACGTGGCCACTTTGCCAGCGCTTGCGCCTTGCCCGGACCGCCCGTCATGGGCCGCATCAGACAGCAAGGCGCCGGGCCGCGCTACAACCAGAAGATAGCCGTAGTCCTGCCCTTCGGCGTGCCAAAGGTCAATCTCGCCGCGCAGGGCGACGATCTCGTCGGCGCACGGGTCCGGGGCCGCATCCAGATGCGCCGGAAGCGGCAGGTCGTAATCCTGCCAGGCCATCGGTGGCAACCAGCACGAGGCCATCACCTGCCAGCCTGCCGCTTTCACAACCTGTTGCAGTTCTTCAGCGTTGCGCATCGTGGCGCCATCGGCGGCCCAGAAAGCCCGCGCCTCGGCAGAGGGTGCGGCGGAGGTCCAGACGAGGTCGGTGAAGGCAAGGCAACCGCGCAGCGTCAGGCAGGGCCTCCATGCGTCAAGACAGGCCGTCAGCCCCGGCCCATAGACCGCCCCACCCGACCAGATCAGATCGAAAGGCCCGCCCGGCGGTTGCAGCATGTCGGCAACATGGGCATCCACCTGCGGAAAGGCGCCGCGCACCCGAGCGACAAAGCGGGACGAGCGGTCGACCGCCACCACCCGCCCCTGCGGCACCTGCGCCAGCAATGCGGCAAGATCGGGGCCCGGCCCGCATCCCGCATCCAGCACCGCGCCGTCCGGCGGAAGCTTTGCCCGCTTGCAGGCCCATGTCACACTGTCCGTGTCGCCCGGCGCCGCGCGGTCCAGCCCGTCGAACCGCTCGACCAGGTTCACGCCGGCGCCGCACCGACATCGCGGATCAGCTTCCACTGGATCGCATCCAGCAGCGCCTCGAAGCTGGCGTCAACGATGTTGGCGCTGACCCCAACGGTGGACCAGCGTCGCCCCTGCCCGTCTTCGCTGTCGATGATGACGCGCGTCACCGCCTCGGTGCCGCCATTGGTGATCCGCACCTTGAAATCGACCAGCTTCATGTCGTCGATGCAGGCCTGCCAGGGGCCAAGATCCTTGGCCAGCGCCTTGGCCAGCGCGTTCACCGGGCCACGGTCCTGCCCGGTCGCGTCCATGCTGTCCGAGACCGACATCATCTTCCTGTCGCCGATCTTGACCACCACCACGGCCTCGGACAGGCTGACCATCCGGTCATGCTTGTTCTTCCTGCGCTCTACCGTCACGCGATAGCGTTTGACCTCGAAAAACGTCGGGCAAAGCCCGAGTTCGCGCCGCGCTACCAGCTCGAACGATGCCTGCGCACCGTCATAGGCATAGCCCAGGTCCTCTCGCTCCTTCACCACTTCCAGAATGCGCCCCAACCGCGCGTCCTTGGGGTTCACTTCGATCCCCGCACTGGCCAGCCGCGCGCGCAGGTTCGACTGCCCGGCCTGATTGGACATCGGGATCACCCGCTCATTCCCCACCAGTTCGGGCGGGATATGTTCATAGGTGGTGGGGTCCTTCAGGATGGCGCTGGCATGCAAGCCCGCTTTGTGGGCAAAGGCCGAGGCGCCAACATAGGGAGCCGCCCGCATCGGCACCCGGTTCAGGATATCGTCCAGCATCCGGCTGGTCTTCAACAGGCCGTGCAAGGCGGCGGGCGTCACCCCGGTTTCAAACCGGCTGGCGAAGGGCTCCTTCAACAGCAGCGTCGGGATCAGCGTGGTCAGATTGGCATTGCCGCAGCGCTCTCCCAACCCGTTCAGGGTGCCTTGCACCTGCCGACACCCCGCCTCAACCGCGGCCAGAGAATTCGCCACCGCATTGCCGGTATCGTCATGGCAATGGATGCCCAGGCGCTCGCCTGGAATGCCCGCCGCAATCACCTCGGCCACGACACGCCCCACCTCTGACGGCAAGGTGCCACCGTTGGTGTCACACAGCACCACCCAGCGCACGCCCGCGTCCAGTGCAGCCCGCAGGCAAGACAGCGCATAAGACGGGTTTGCCCGATAGCCGTCAAAGAAATGCTCGGCATCGAACAGGGTCTCGCGGCCCTTCGCGGCAAGGTGGCGAAAGGTCTCGGCAATTGCCGCGCGGTTTTCGTCCAAGGTAACTCCCAGTGCGGTCGTCACGTGGAACTCATGCGTCTTGCCGACCAGACAGACCGCCGCCGTCCCCGCATCCAGCACCGCCGCCAGAACGTCGTCATTGTCAGCGCTGCGGCCCACCCGCTTGGTCATGCCAAAGGCCGTCATCTTCGCGCCCGTCTTCGGAGCGGCGGCAAAGAACTCGCTGTCCGTCGGGTTCGCACCGGGCCAGCCGCCCTCGATGTAATCCACCCCCAAGGCATCCAGCGCCTTAGCGATCTGCACCTTCTCGGCCACCGAGAACTGCACCCCCTGGGTCTGCTGGCCATCCCGGAGGGTGGTGTCGAAGAGAGAGAGGCGCTCGCGGGTCATTTGAGGGCCTCGAGTTTGGCCAGGTCGAATCGAGATGTCGGCACGATCCTTATCCCATCCTTTGCGATGCTAACGTTGGCCCCGGCCGACAGCACCGCAGCGCGAAGCTGATCCGCGCGATCGAAGTCTTTGCGTTCCCGCGAGGCGGCGATAAGCGCAATCGCCCGTTCTATCGCAGTCTCTTGGCGATTGGACTGCAAGTAAACTCCACGGTCAATGTCCGCTTGAATTGCAGCATCTCGCGCAAGGCTGCTACCTCGGAAGTCAAAGCCGAGAATAATCTGGCTTGCGAAAATCGAAGTGAACCTCTCCAATAGTTCGGCGGTTGGATACTTCTTGAACAGCACCCCTTTGCGCAAGGCTTGTATAGCAGTCCTAGCGTCCAAGTCGTCCGACAGAGCATCAATGACCTCTGGCAACGGAGCGATTGTCAAACGTCGAGCATCGTAGCCTTCCAGCCGATCCAACGCCTCGGTCCCTGCTGCTCCCAGTAAGCTCGCAAACTCATTGCAGATGACTTGCGCCTCCTTTCGACGCGCAACATCGTAATCCATCGCGTCCCGATAGTGGGAAAGTAGCAGTGCCATTCTGACTTCAGACCCCGGTATCCCCTGCTCCAGCAGATCGCGCACCGTGAAGAAGTTGCCAAGGCTCTTGGACATCTTCCTGCCCTCGACCTGCAGCATCTCGTTGTGCAGCCAGTAGCGCGCGAATGCGCCATGCGGATGGGCGCAGGCGCTTTGCGCGATCTCGTTTTCATGGTGGGGAAATTGCAGGTCCAGGCCGCCGCCATGAATGTCGAAGGTCTCGCCCAGCAATTCAAGGCTCATCGCGCTACATTCGATATGCCAGCCTGGCCGCCCCTTGCCCCACGGAGAATCCCACCCCGGCAAACCGGAATCCGAGGGCTTCCACAGCACGAAATCCATCGGGTCTTCCTTGAAGGGCGCCACCTCCACCCTTGCCCCTGCGATCATGTCATCGACGCTCCGCCCCGACAGCGCGCCATAGGCGCCGTAGGACCGCACGCGAAACAGCACATGCCCCTCAACCGCATAGGCATGGCCCGAGGCAATCAGCCCTTCGGTCATGGCGATCATCGCGCCGATGTATTCGGTCGCGCGCGGCTCAAAATCGGGGCGCAGCGCCCCCAAGGCATCCATGTCGGCGTGATACCAGGCGATGGTTTCCTCGGTCCGCTCGCGGATCAGCGCCTCAAGGCTCTCGGTCCGGCCGGCAGCCTTGCGGCGCTGCGCCTCGGCGTTGATCTTGTCGTCAACGTCGGTGAAATTGCGGACGTAAGTGACCTTACCCCAACCGTTCTCCTTGGCGGCGTGCCGCAACAGCCGGTAAAGCACGTCGAACACGATCACCGGCCGCGCGTTGCCCAGATGCGCCCGGTCATAGACCGTGGGGCCGCAGACATACATCCGCACATTGGCCGGGTCCAGCGGAACGAAGTCCTCCTTCTTCCGCGTCATCGTGTTGGTCAGCCGGATCGTCACCATGTTTTCAAGCCTTATAGCACGCAAGGATCTGCCCCGCGCGGGACCGGCTTTTCATCCATGGGGAATGACGAAGCGCCCGCGCGACCGAGGTCAGCGGGTAATGCAGCAGGAGCGGATGTTGCGCAACGTCGTCATGGCGGCTGAC
>JBATAV010000347.1:0-11371 GCA_049662025.1 Paracoccaceae bacterium
GCCTATATGCTCTGTTCGGTCTGCGGCGATCTGCGGATTTCCGAGGTGGTCGACATGCCGAACTGGGTGGTCAGCTTCTATTTCCCGCGCTGCGTGTTTGAATGAGCGCTGCGGCGGACCCTGCAAGACACTCCGGGGCCGATCTTGCCCCGGAGGTCGTTCTGACGGTTGACGGGCTGACGGTTTCGGTGCGGACCGAGGCCGGGTTGAAGCAGCTGGTGCGCGAAATGTCGTTTATCCTGCGCCGGGGGGAAACCCTGTGCATCGCTGGCGAAAGCGGGTCGGGCAAGTCGATCACCGCGCTGGCGATCATGGGACTGTTGCCGCCGCCTGCGGTTCGGGTCACCGGGGGCAGCGTGGCCTTGGTCGCCAAGGTGCTGACCGACCTTCCCGAGTCGCAGATGCGGGCGATCAGGGGCGACCGGATTGCGATGATCTTTCAGGAGCCGATGACCAGCCTGAACCCAGTGATGACCATAGGCACCCAGCTGGTCGAGGCGATCCGGGCGCATGAACCCGTCGGGCGGGCGGAGGCGCGGGCGCGGGCGCTGGAGGCATTGCGGGCCGTGCGTCTGTCGCAGCCGGAACGGCGGTTGCGGCAGTATCCGCATGAACTGTCAGGGGGCATGCGGCAGCGGGTGATGATCGCAATGGCGCTGGCCTTGCGGCCCGAGGTGCTGATCGCCGATGAGCCGACGACCGCGCTGGACGTGACCGTGCAGCGCGAGGTGCTGGACCTCTTGCGCGATCTGCAGCGGGAAACCGGGACTGCGATCATTCTGATCACGCATGACATGGGTGTGGTGGCAGAGATGGCCGACCGGGTGATCGTGATGCGCAATGGGGCGATGGTGGAAGAGGCCGCTGCCGCGCAGCTTTTCGCCGCCCCACAGGCACCGTATACCAAGGCCCTCCTGGCGGCCGTGCCAAGGATGGGGCAGGGCACAGCCCGCCCGGTCCTGACCACCGAGCCGGTGGCGCGGTTGGCTGATGTGGTGGTTCGCTTTCCGCTGAAGGGCGGGATACTGGGCCGCACCACGCATCAGGTGCATGCGGTGGAGGGCGTCAGCTTTGACATTCGCCGGAGCGAGACCTTTGCGCTGGTCGGCGAAAGCGGGTGTGGCAAGTCGACGATCGCCAAGGCCATGGTCGGGTTGGTGCCGCATCAGGGCCGGATCGAGGTCGCGGGGCAGGTACTGGCCGGTCTGGCCGCGCCGGGGCTGAAGGCCTTGCGGCGGCGCATCCAGATGGTGTTCCAGGACCCGATGGCGGCGCTGGATCCACGGATGACGGTGGGCGAGCAGATTGCCGAACCATTGGTCATTCATGGGATCGGGGTGGCGGCGGAGCGTCGGGCGCAGACGGCCGATCTGATGGCGCGGGTGGGGCTGTCGGTGGCTCAGTTGGAACGCTATCCGCATGAATTCTCTGGCGGGCAGCGGCAGCGTATCTGCATTGCTCGCGCGCTGGCCCTGAAGCCCGATCTGATCATTGCCGATGAAAGTGTCTCGGCGCTGGATGTTTCGGTGCAGGCGCGGGTGCTGGATCTGTTCCGCGAGGTGCAGAAGGAATTCGGCGTGGCGCTGTTGTTCATCAGCCATGACATGGCGGTGGTCGAGAATATCTCGGACCGGGTGGGGGTGATGTACCTGGGGCAGATCGTGGAACTGGGCACGCGGGCACAGGTGTTCGGCAATCCCCAGCACCCCTATACCCGCCGCCTGATCGAGGCGGTGCCGGTGCCCGACCCGGCCCATCTGCGGGCCAGCCATGCAAGGCTCTCGGGCGAGGTACCCAGCCCTGTGCACCCATTGGGCGCGGGGCCGGAGCGGCTGCGGCTGGCCGATATCGGGGATGGGCATCTGGTGGCGCAACCGGGCTGAGGCGGCGTGGCGCGTGGGCCTATTCGGCGGGAAGGCCCATTTCCAGCATCATATCCGGCTGCGGGCCAACCCCGACCGCCAGCGCAAGCCATTTCGGAAAGCGGAAGGCTTGGCGGATGATCTTGCGCGTCAGGTCCGGCCGCACTGCAAGGGCGCGATCGACCGAGCGCTGCGCCTCGCCCCTATCGCCGCGTTCGAAGGCGGTGAAGCCGGTGGCGATATGGACGAAAGCCTCGGCGCCGGGCAGGCGGGCGGCTGGGTCCAGGTAGTGGCAGGTGTTTTCGCCCAGATCGTTGTCGCGCATCCAGACCGCCACCACCGGCATCCAGTTGTAGGACCAGGCCAAAGGGTCATGCGGGCTGAGCCGCAGGGCGCGCAGGCCAGCGGCTTACATCTCCTCCGTGCCGGGGTTGGGTTGGAAACGGTTGATGTAGGTCTGCACCTTGCATCTGAAGGCTTCGTTGTCGTTCAGCGCGCGGGCGCCGACAAGGGCGGCGCGGGCCTCGGCCTCGCGGCCCAGAATCAACGGAAAGCTGCGCTTGCGTCTGGTGGCCGATTTCCAGCCGGTCATCCAGTTCGATCACGCGGGGGGCGAATTGCATGCCTTGGGCGATGTCCTGGCGCGGATTGGTGCTGCGGCCTGAAAAGATGCGCACGGCATGCGCGCGGGCCAACAGGGCAGCATCTGTTTTCGATATCAACGTCGCAGAGGCTCCCATTTCCGATTTTCGGTGATGAGAGTGTTTGCCAGGATGGCGCGTCTTCGGATGATAGCTGTTGTTGCGACCTTGAACGGCTTTCCGTTGGATCTGAACCTTTCATAGAATACCGCGATGCCCTTATTGGAGCGAACCGCAGCGACGGCCGCCATGTATAGCGTGTTGCGCACGCTCGCCCTACCGCCGCGAATGCGGCGCTGTCCGCGCAAGGCCCCGAAAGGTGAACGTGCATGTCGAGATGTGCACGTCGAGATGTGGTCACTCACATCGATGCCGACCCATACTTGATCGGTGGGAGGCAGGGGGAAATGGTCTTTCCTTGTATGTGCGACATCCGTGACTCCCTTTCATCTGTTCTGATCAGCTTTCCCTGTCTCGGCCCGGTCAAGCTGCCCCACGGCTCCAACTGGCCAAGGGGAGGACGACCCAGACCGAGATTCCAGGTGGGATGGCCGTCCCACCTGGAATGCGGCCACTCTTCTGCAAAATGACTGCTAGGCAAACATACAAGGGGGCAGCGCATAGGTCGGGTCGGGAGTGGCGGCGGCTTGGAACAGGCCGTAGGCCGAAATGATGCCGTCGCTGGTGGACCGGTCGAGCTGGCCGAGGCCGTGCTGGCACATCTCCCACGCCGACAGGCTTTCGGTCGGTTTGCGGCGGCTGATGCGGCGTTCGTGGGCGCCGATTTCGGGGGCAAGGCCGGTGACCATGCTTTGGGTGATTTCATCCTTCACGTCGAAGATGTTTTCGATGTCGCGGTCGTATCTTTCCGACCAGATCACAGAGTTGTTGGGCCTCTATCAGTTGGGCCTGCACCCGCAGATGCGCGCCCGCGCGGCGGACCCGGCTCTTGATGAGATAGTGCACGCCGGTGGCGCGGGCGATCTGACCGATGTCGCGGTCGCGGCACTTGTAGATGAAGCCGGACATCCGCGCGATGACGAAAAGCGAGCTGAACCGGGCCAGCGCGGTGATCACGTCATCGGTGATGCCATCGGCCAGAAAGTGGTCTTCATCAGGATCGGAAAGCTGTTCAAACGGCAGCATCAGAACTGCGGGCCGGTTGTGGTGGCACTGTGGCAGCCTCGGCATATCGGCATCGACGCCGGTGCGGATATGCCAGACCTCGACCGAGTTGGGAATGTTGCGCACGAATTGCAGGTCCAGCCGGGTCACCTCTGCTGCGGGCAGGACATCGAGCATATCATGCACCGTAAGCGAGACGCAGATGCCGCCAGCCGGGGCCATCGATTCCAGTCGCACCGCGATGTTGGCCACATCGCCCAGGCTGTCGTCGCCGTCGATCAGCACGCTGCCGAGGTTGACGCCGATGCGAAAGCGGATGCGGCCGGTCAGTAACACCCCCAACCGCCGGCTGACCAGAAAGTAGATGTCGCGGCTGTCGTCGTCGGCGGGATCAGTGGCTGACCGGGTTGCAGGTCGAGTGTCGTGTGGCAGGCGCCAGAAGATCGGCGCTGTGTGGGTGGATTCACCTGGCTACTGCTGCAGCCTGGCTGGCTCGGGCGGTCGGGGCGTCGGGCTGCGCTTCCAGAAGCCGAGCCTCGCAGGCCTCCAGCGCTGCGTCGAAGTCGGGCCAGACCTGGAACAAGCCACCTGCCATATCCATGCCCGAACGCCGGAACACCGTTTCCAGTTGCGCCGACATGTCGGCCGGATGCGCCGCAACGCCCTGGTCTTCCATCTTGTTGCCAAGCTTCTGCATCGCAGCGCAGGACGAATTGGCGCAGCGGGCTATCCTGACCCGGATGTAGCCGACGACGAAGGTCAACATCGCCGGCACGAGGCCCGCGCCTACGGCGGGCAAGATGCCGACCGAGATGGTGATGACAAGGATGCCGAGGACGATCAGCCATTCTTGCAGGATCATCCGCTTGCGGGTGACGATCAGCCAGTCTTCCAGCATGGCAAGGCCGATGAACATCAGCAGCCCAGACGCCACAAAAATCGGCACCACGACGACAATTCGCGCGGGCAGAAAGCAGGCGATCAGCAGCACCAGGACGCGGCCCGCAACCAGCCCGCCGCGATGCACCCCGAGACGCGCGGCGATGATCGTGCCGCCGTAAGCCCCGTTCAGCAAGTTGACTAGGCCGATGCCGCGCAGTTCCCGATTCTCGCTGACGTCGCGGCGTGCGGCGATCTCGACCCCCGACATGTTCAGCAGGACCGCGATCAGGTTGACCAGAACCAGGGCGCAGAGCGTCAGCGCCAGCGGAAGGATCTGGCCCCAATCGGCCATCTGATAAAGTTACAGCCCCAGCCCGCCGTCTGCCCCAGCATGCAGCAAGAGGCCAAGGGCGACGGCCGTGGCAGCGGCGGCAACTACGCCCCAGGCCACCGTCGGTTCGGCCAGCTCGGTGCCGATCAAAGCATGGCTGCGCGCGCCGGTCAGGATGACAAAGGCCGAGTGGGCCAGCGGAAGCCCTGAGCTGGCCAGAAGCTCCGCCGCGACCGGATAGGGAAACATCCGCAACAGCCGCCTCAGCCGCCTCAGCCGCAACCTGCCGGCCTGCCAGAAGGTAAGGCCCGACATGACCGCCGAGATGCCGATGGCGGCAAAGGCAGTGGCAACCTGCGCCTTCGGCGGGCCCGAGGCACCAAGTGCCGCGATGCCGACCGCCGAGGTCAGGATGGCCACGCGGTTATCCAGCGCGATTCCCTGCGCCGGGCGGAACTGACTGGAGGCGTAAAGCGCCAGGCTGGCGCAAAGGCTGGACATCAGGAAGACGGCGGAGGCAAGGCCAAGCCCCGCAGAAAGCGCGCCAGTGAAAAAGATGGTCGCCAATGCCAGGCAACGCCCGACCGCATCAACACCCCGTATGGCCCCGAAGATGGCAGACTGCAAAGCACCGGGCTGCGCCCCGGGGTCCGGCCTTGCTTGATCTCATGCGCGCCGCGCCGAAGATCTGGTCAATGCTCAGGCATTCTCTCTTGCTGATCGTGCTACTTGTTTTCGGCTTTGCCAACAAGGGAGGTGGCAAATCGGCGCACGCCGAGCGTCCATTCCGCGAAGGTCCGCGGCTGAACATGTTGCGTATTTGTGCCGCCTGTATCGCGCAGATGGTGACCGCGATGCTCCGACTATCATTGAGCATCGAACATATCCCGATCCCTTTGTTGCAGGCCGCGTTGACGCATGGGGGCTGGCGTGTGAACGTCTATTGATGCGCGTGACGCATCGACTTGGCCGGAGGTCTTGCAATGGCGGGGAATGCAGGAATCGAGCTGGTACAATCCTTTCTGGTGGTCGCCGAACAGCTGAACTTTCGTCGCAGTGCCGAACGGTTGAATCTGGACCAGTCCGCCCTGACCCGGCGGATTCAGAAGCTGGAGCATTCGCTGGGTTTCCGGCTGTTGGACCGATCGACCCGCGAAGTTCTGCTGACCCCCGCCGGACAGTCGTTCTACCGTGAGAATGCGCATTTGCAGGATCACTACCTGGCCTCGATAGAGAGCGCCCGCCGGATAGCCGAAGGCAAGGCAGGGGCGCTGCGCGTGGCCTACATGGCCTTTGCGGCCACCGAGTTGATGCCGCGCGCGGTTTCGCGGTTTCGCGCGGTGCATCCGCATGTCGGGGTCGAGTTGCAATATATCCGGACACAGGGCCAGAAACTGGCGCTGGCCAATGGCGAGATCGATCTGGGCTTCATGATCGGGCCGTTCGAGCATCCGGAATATGAATCTGCCGCGCTGACCTCGGAAGTGCTCTATGCGGTCACGCCGCTGGGCCACCCGTTGTTGCAAAAGGCCAGCCTGGAGCCATCCGACCTGCGCGATCAAAGCCTGATCCTGGGTGATGTGCGCGAATGGGCCGAGTTCCGCTGGCGGCTGAACGACATGTTCAACGCCGAAGGGGTGGCACTGAAACCCACGCTGGAGGCCACCAATACGCTGGCCCTGATCGGGTTGGTGGCGGCGGGACTGGGGATCACCGTCTATCCCGAAAGCCTGATCGGCTATCTGGGGCGCAACGTCGAGGTGCGGCCAATCCTGCATCCGGCCTTTCGCAGCAGCACGATCCTGGTCTGGCGGCGGGGAAACCGGTCTCCGCTGATCCGGGGGTTCGTCAATCTGGCAAGGGCTGATCCGAAACCTGTTCCGAGCTAACAGCTCCGCACGCAGCTGACGGGAACAATAAATTCTCGAAAGGACGTACTTTGGTCGTTTTCCGCACTTGGTGAGGCTGGCCCCGCCAATACGTTCCACCGCAGAGCTTGGCTTTTCGGGTTGCCAACATGCCGCCGCGTGACGTGTTTCTTGCGCTTTTGCCGCCCATCCTATGGGCCACGGGATATTCGATCGGGAAGGGCGCGTTGCTGCATTTCCAACCCTTGTTCACCACTGCGATGATGTATGCCGTCGCCGGGGTGATCCTTTACCGGCCAAGGCTGGGCCTGCGCACGCCGCTGGTCTGGCTGCTGATCATGTCGGTCTTTGCCTGCGGGCTGCAAAGTGCGCTGATCTTTCACGGTATCGCGCTGGTCGATACCTCGCTGGCCAATCTGGTGGTGCAAGCGCAGGTGCCGTTTGCCATTCTGGCCGCGATCCTGCTGGGGCTGGAGCGGCCCAATCCGCTGCGGCTGGCGGGTGTGGGTCTGGCGATGCTGGGGATTGCGCTGGTGGTGGGCTGGCCAAGGCCGGGCAGCACCTTTCTGGGATTGGCGAGCATTCTGGCGGGCACCGCCAGCTGGGGGCTGGGCCAGGCGCTGATCCGCATGCATTCGCGCGATGCGATCCGCCAGCTGGTGGGGGCGATGTCGCTGCTGGCGGTGCCGCAGCTGCTGGCGGTGTCGCTGCTGGTTGAGAAGGACCATGTGCGGCTCTTGGCGACCGCCTCGGGGTATGAATGGTTCGGTGTGGCGTTACTGGGCCTTGGCGCCTTTGTGGTGGCTTACCTGTTGTGGTACGGCCTGCTGGCGCGCAACCGGATGGATCAGGTGGCGCCCTTTGCCCTGTTGATGCCGCTGGTCGGCATGTTCAACGGCGTGGTGTTCTTTGGCGAGCGGCTGACGCCCGCCTTTCTGTTCGGCGCGGCGCTGGTGTTGGCGGGGCTGGTGGTCACCATCTTCGCCCGCGATGCCCGTGTTGGCGGCGGCGCGCCACCCGAGGTTGGTACTCCGGCAGGGTAAAGGCCCCGGCCGGAGTGGATTTCAGGCCGGTTCAGGCGTCGTCGCCATAGATCGGGTGGGCGGCACAAAGGGTGCGCACCTCGGCCAGAACGGCGGCTTCGTTGGCGGGGTCGCCTTCAGGGTTGGCGGCCAGTGCGTCGATCACCCGCAGGACCAGATCGCCGATCTTGCGGAACTCGGCAGTTCCGAAACCGCGCGTGGTGCCGGCCGAGGTGCCCAGCCGCACGCCGGAGGTGACGAACGGCTTTTCCGGGTCGAATGGGATGGAGTTCTTGTTGCAGGTAAGGCCCGCGCGTTCCAGCGCGGCCTCTGCGGCCTTGCCGGTAACGCCCTTGGGCCTGAGGTCGACCAGCACCATATGGCAATCGGTGCCACCCGAGACGATGCCGAGGCCGCCCTTGATCAGCGCATCCGCCAGCGCCTGCGCATTGGCGATGACAGCGCGGGCATAGTCCTTGAACGACGGGTCCAGTGCCTCGCCAAAGGCCACGGCCTTGGCGGCGATCACATGCATCAGGGGGCCGCCCTGATTGCCGGGGAAAACGGCGGAGTTGAACTTCTTGGCCAGCGCCTCGTCGTTGGTCAGGATCATGCCGCCACGCGGCCCGCGCAGGGTCTTGTGCGTGGTGGTCGTGACCACATGGGCATGGGGCAGCGGGTCGGGGTATTGGCCTGCGGCGACCAGGCCGGCGGAATGGGCCATGTCGACCATGAGGTAGGCGCCAACCTCATCTGCAATCGCGCGGAAGGCGGCAAAGTCGATGTGGCGCGGATAGGCCGAGGCGCCGGCGATGATCAGCCTGGGCCTGGTTTCCAGCGCCACCTTGCGGACATTGTCCATGTCGATCCGCTGGTTGTCCTGACGGACCTCATAGCTGACCACATCGAACCATTTGCCCGACATGGTGACCGGGGACCCATGCGTCAGGTGCCCGCCATGCGCCAGGTTCAGGCCCATGATCCGGTCGCCGGGCTGCAAGAGCGCCAGAAACACCGCCTGATTGGCCTGCGCGCCGGAATGCGGCTGCACGTTCACGAAGCCCGCGTTGAAAAGCCGTTTTGCCCGGTCGATGGCGATCTGTTCGATCACATCGACATGCTCGCAGCCGCCGTAATAGCGTTTGCCGGGGTAGCCTTCGGCGTATTTGTTGGTCAGCACCGAGCCTTGGGCGCGCAGCACATCAAGGCTGACGATGTTTTCCGAGGCGATCAGCTCGATCTGGTTCATCTGGCGATCCAGTTCATCGCCGATTGCGGTGGCAATCGCGGTGTCGGTGATGCCGCTGGTGGTCAGGGATTTCAACATGTCGGGGTCTTTCGGGCAAAGAGGATCAGAGGCCGCAGGCCAGTTCGCGGGTGGCGATGTCCAGAAGTTCGCGGACATGCGGGAAGAACGACCGCCAGACTTCGATGCGGAAAGCGTCCTGGGCGTCGCGGATCAGCACCACCTGGGCGGAATCAAAGAGCGTGCGTTTGGCCGTGCCGGGAGCCATGCGCGACAGGTCCGGCGGGCAGCCGACCGAGAGGAGTTCCTGCGCGTGGGGTCCGGTGATGGCAATGGTGAACTCGCGGTCGGAGATCACCGTCAGGCTGTGCGGTGTGGTGGCGCGGGCCTTGGTGAAGGCCGCGACGATTGCGGCCTGATCTGCCTCTGTCGCATGCAGCAGCCATTCGTCGGGGCCAAGGCACCAGGCGGCGCGGTCGCCTTTGGCGGCCCCCTGGCCGATCTTGCCGGGCAGGGGCAGGCCGAAGGCGGCCGAGGCGGCGGCCAGATCGGCCGGTGCAATCCGCAGGTTCAGTCGCGCCACGGGGGGCTGGACGACAACGGAGACGGAGTCGAAAGACTTCACGGGGGCGTTCATTCTGGCATCCTCCTCATTCGACCTTCAGCCGGTCGCCTTCGGGATCGTAGAACACGGTCCCCGTTACCTTTGCCGCCTGCGATCCGCCATCTGCGGTGGGGATGTGCAGCGTGGCGCCCATGCGGTCAAAACCACCTTCGACCACGGCCATGGCGATCGAGCGACCCAGCGCCTCGGACCAGTAAGAGCTGGTGACGTGGCCGATCATCTTCATCGGTTTGGGTTGCTTGGGGTCCGCCACGATCTGCGCGCCTTCGACCAGCACGGCCTTGGGGTCATCCGTGAGCAGGCCGATCAGCTGCTTGCGGCCTTTTGCGGTGATGTCGGGGCGAGTCAGCGAGCGTTTGCCGACGAAATCGGGTTTTGCCTTGCCGATGGCCCAGCCGATACCGGCATCTTCGGGCGTTACTGTTCCGTCAGTATCCTGCCCAATGATGATATAGCCCTTTTCGGCTCGCAGAACGTGCATGGTTTCGGTGCCATAGGGCGTGATGCCAAGGGGCTTGCCCGCCTGCATCAGCTTTTCCCACAGCGCGCGACCGTGGCGGGCGGGGACGTTGACTTCGAACCCGAGTTCTCCGGTAAAGCTGATGCGGAAAAGGCGCGCGGGGAAGCCCGCGACGGCGCATTCCGCCACCGACATGTGGGGGAAGGCGGCGTCGGACAAGTCCTGGCCTTCCACCAGCGGGGCCAGCAGTTTGCGGGCATGGGGGCCGTTGAGGGCGATGGTTGCCCATTCTTCGGTGGTCGAGGTCAGCCAGACTTTCAGGTCGGGCCATTCGGTCTGCAGGTAGTCTTCCATCATGTTCAAGACACGCGCCGCGCCGCCTGTGGTGGTGGTGACGTGGAACAGATCATCCCGCATCCGGCCGATGACGCCATCATCGCGGATGAAGCCGTCTTCGCCCAACAGCAGGCCATAGCGGCACTTGCCGGGGGCCAATTTGGCCCAGGGGTTAGTGTACATGCGGTTCATGAATTCGACCGCATCGGGGCCGGAAACTTCGATCTTGCCCAGGGTGGAGGCGTCGAAGATGCCGACCGCCTGGCGCGTGGCGCGGCATTCGCGGTTGACGGCGGCGTGCATGTCTTCGCCGGGTTTGGCGAAATACCGGGCGCGGCGCCACAGAGCGACGGGCTCGAACGCGGCGCCGTTTTGTTCGGCCCAGGTGTCGATCGGGGTCTTGCGGGTGACCTCGAAATGGCTGCCCTTGTGATAGCCTGCCAGCGCGCCAAAGGTGGTGGGCGTGTAGGGCGGGCGGAAGGTCGTCAGGCCGACTTGCGGGATCTCCTTGCCAAGCGCGTCGGACGCGATGGATAGGCCGTTCATGTTGGAAAGCTTGCCCTGATCGGTGGCCATGCCGTTGGTGGTATAGCGTTTGACATGCTCGATCGACCGCATGCCTTCACGCACGGCAAGACGGATGTCCTTGGCGGTGACGTCGTTCTGAAAGTCGATGAAGGCCTTGGCGCGGCCGGGGCTGCGGTCTGTCGGCAACTCCTTTTGGGTAATGCCGGTGCCGGTGCGGTCGCCGGTAACGCCGTAGGTGGCGGCACCCGCCTTGCGGCCCAGATCGCGCAGCGCATCGGCGCCCGCTTTGGCGCCGTCTTCCAAGGCCGAGGCGATGCCCCAAAGGCCACGGCCCGCGCCTGCGATATGCACGGCTTCGGTCTTTTTGCCGGGAAGGTAGGCTTTCGCCTGCGCGTCCCAATCCAGGCTGCCCTTGGTGTGGCTGAAGAGATGCAGCGATGGCGTC
>JBATAV010000348.1:0-2135 GCA_049662025.1 Paracoccaceae bacterium
CATATGGAGCATTGGGGCACCATCGACGCCCTGCGCAAAGGCTTCTACGATTTTGTCTCCAACATCCCGTTCTACGGTCTCGCCGTCGCTTGCACCGACCACCCCGAGGTGCAGGCGCTGGTCGGCCGCCTCACCGACCGCCGTGTCGTCACCTTCGGCTTCAACGCCCAGGCTGATATCCGCGCCGTCAACCTGACCTTCGACGGCGCCACCTCGAAATTCGATATCCTGTTACAGAACGAAGGCGAAGACAGCCGCATCGACGGCTGCGCCCTGCCGATGCCCGGCAACCACAACGTCTCCAACGCGCTTGCCGCCGTCGCCGTTGCCCGCCACCTCGGCATGAAGCGCAGCGAGATCCGCGAGGCCCTTGCCGGTTTCGCAGGCGTCAACCGCCGCTTCACCAAGGTCGCCGAAGTCAACGGCGCCACCATCATCGACGATTACGGCCACCACCCGGTGGAAATCGCCGCTGTTCTGAAAGCCGCCCGGCAGGCCATTTCCAACACCCCCGGCGCGCGGGTGATCGCCGTCCACCAGCCGCACCGCTACACCCGGCTGTCGAACCTCTTCGACGACTTCTGCACCTGCTTCAACGAAGCCGACGTGGTCGCCATCGCCGATGTCTACGCCGCGGGTGAAGACCCGAGCCCCGGCGCCTCCCGCGATGATCTTGTCGCCGGCCTCATCGCCCACGGTCACCGCCACGCCCGCGCCTGCCTGGATGAGGCCGACCTCGCCAGGCTCTTTCGCGAACAGGCCCGCCCCGGCGACATCTTCGTCTGCCTCGGCGCCGGCACCATCTCGGCCTGGGCCAACGCGCTGCCCGCCAAGCTGATCGGGCAAGCCGCCTGAAGATGGACGACCGCGGCATCCTCATCCTTGTTTTCGTCTTTGCCGTGGTTGCATCGCTCGCCGTCGCGCTGCACCTCTGGCGCAGCGGCTGGAAGACGACCGTGGCGATCCTGATCGGCGCGCTGGCCATCAGCGGCGGCACGATGATCCTGATCGGTAACGGCATGACAGGCGGCTTTCTCCCCGGTCTCGGCTGGATCGTGGTCGGTGGCGCGCTGATCGTCGGCCCCGGTCTTGGCATGTTGCTCGGGCTGGCCTTGGGCGCATACCTCGGCCCCTACACAAAGGCCGCAAGACCATGAGCGGCCCCCTGATCGCCGCCGTGGTCTGGGTGCTTGCCGCCACCGTCACCGCGCTCTTGCCGTTGCGCCGCCAGATGGTGGTGGGCTTCGCCCTCGTCCTCGCCGCCCCCGCCGTGATCATCTGGATCGGCGCCAGCCACGGCTGGCTCTGGGTGCTGCCGGCCCTTCTTGCCTTCCTCTCGATGTTCCGCAACCCGCTGCTCTACTTCGCCCGCCGCGCCCTTGGCCGCCCGGCCCCGCCGCCGCCGGAACTGGCCCCCAAAAGGGCGCCAGGAACGGGGTGCAAACCATGACCTTCGCCCTTGCCATCAACCCGATCGGCCGGGCCGCGTGACCGGGGTCCTGCAGCGCCGCATCGGCCTTGGCCTTCTCACCGCTTACGGCGTCGGCGTCATGGTCGGCGCCGGGATCTATGTGCTGGTCGGTGTCGTCGTCGGCCAGGCCGGGGTCTGGGCACCGCTGGCCTTCCTGCTTGCGGGGCTGGTGGCGCTGCCCTCGGCACTGTCCTATTCCGAACTTTCCGCCCGCATGCCCGAGGCGGCAGGCGAAGCCGCCTTCATCGAGCGCGGCTTTTCCTCGACCCGCCTCGCCGTCGCGGCGGGCCTGGCCATCGCCCTTGCCGGCGTGATCTCGGGGTCTGCCGTCTTGCGCGGCGGGGTGGGCTATCTTGCGGCCTTCCTGCCCTGGCCCGAACCGGTGCTGATCCTCGCCCTGGCCGCGGCGCTGACCGCGGTCGCCATCGTCGGCGTGCTGCAAAGCCTTGCCCTGGTGGCCCTTTTCACTGTGGTCGAGGTGGCAGGCCTGCTGGCCGTCGCCGCCGTCGGGCTGACCGTCGCTGCCCCGGTGGCCGACTGGACCGCCCCCGCCGCCCCGCACTGGCCCGGCATCGCCGCCGCCATCGCGCTGTGTTTCTTTGCCTTCATCGGCTTTGAAGACCTTGAAAACATGGCCGAAGAGGTGCGCGAGCCGACCCGCGTC
>JBATAV010000349.1:0-7910 GCA_049662025.1 Paracoccaceae bacterium
CGTGGCAACCGGCGCCATCATCGGCGGCCTGGCCGGCATGGCCACTTGCGGCATCGAAGTGGGCCTGCCGCCCTGCCAGCCGCGCTACTGACCTAGACGCCGCCTTCGGGCGGCCGATCCGTAACCACGGGGTCGCCCGGGCCATTCGCCCGGTCGGCCCCGTTTTGCATTTTGTCGGTCCGTTGCGGCCAGACCGCGCCGGGCGCCAGAGGGGGAAGCCATGTTCAAGAAGATCCTGATCGCCAATCGGGGCGAGATCGCCTGCCGTGTCATCAAGACCGCAAAGCTGATGGGCATCAAGACGGTCGCGGTCTATTCCGACGCCGACCGCAATGCGCTGCACGTCAGGATGGCCGATGAGGCGGTGCATATCGGCCCGTCCCCCGCCGCGCAAAGCTATATCGTGATCGACAGGATCATGCAGGCGGTCCGCCAGACCGGCGCCGAAGCGGTGCATCCTGGCTACGGTTTCCTCAGCGAAAACATGAACTTCGCTGCTGCTCTGGAAAAGGACGGCGTGGTTTTCGTCGGCCCCCCCAGCCCCGCAATCGAGGCAATGGGCGACAAGATCACCTCGAAAAAAATCGCCCAGGAAGCCGGCGTCAGCACCGTGCCGGGCTACATGGGCCTGATCGCCGACGCCGATGAGGCGGTCAAGATCAGTCGCGAGGTCGGCTATCCGGTGATGATCAAGGCTTCCGCCGGCGGCGGCGGCAAGGGCATGCGCATCGCCGGGAACGATGCCGAGGCGCGCGAAGGCTTTCAGTCATCAAAGAACGAAGCCGCCGCCAGTTTCGGCGATGACCGCATCTTCATCGAGAAATTCGTCACCCAACCCCGCCACATCGAAATCCAGGTGCTGGCCGACAAGCACGGCAACTGCGTCTACCTGCACGAACGCGAATGCAGCATCCAGCGTCGCAACCAGAAGGTCATCGAAGAGGCCCCCAGCCCCTTCCTGGACGAGGCCACCCGCAAAGCCATGGGCGAACAGGCCTGTGCCCTGGCCAAGGCCGTCGGCTACACCTCCGCCGGCACCGTCGAATTCATCGTCGACGCCAACCGCAACTTCTATTTCCTGGAAATGAACACAAGGTTGCAGGTCGAACACCCGGTCACCGAACTGATCACCGGCGTCGACCTTGTCGAACAGATGATCCGCGTCGCCAATGGCGAACCCCTTCCGTTCCGGCAAGAGGACCTGAAAATCAACGGCTGGGCGATGGAATCGCGGCTCTATGCCGAAGACCCCTACCGCAACTTCCTGCCCTCGATCGGCCGCCTTTCCCGCTATCGCCCGCCCGTCGAAGGCAAGACCCCCCGCGGCGGCATCGTGCGCAACGATACCGGCGTGTTCGAGGGCGGCGAAATCTCCATGTTCTACGACCCGATGATCGCCAAGCTTTGCACCTGGGGCGAAACCCGCGCCGCCGCGATTGACGAAATGCGCCTCGCGCTTGACACCTTCGAGGTGGACGGCATCGGCCACAACCTGCCCTTCGTCGGCGCGGTGATGGACCATCCGCGCTTCATCGCGGGCAACATCACCACCGCCTTCATCGCCGAGGAATACCCCGAAGGCTTTCAGGGTGCCACGCTGGACGACACCTTGCTGCGCGAGGTCGCAGCAGCGGCAGCGGCCATGAACCGGGTTGCCGAAATCCGCCGCACCCGCATTTCGGGCACGATGGACAACCACGAACGCCGCGTCGGCGACAATTGGGTGGTGACGCTGCAGGGCCAGGCCTTTGCGGTGACGATCCGCGCCGATCACACGGGCTCGACCGTCGTTTTCAACGATGGGACCGAGTTGCGGGTGGAATCCGACTGGGTTCCGGGCCGGCCCCTGGCCCGGCTGGTCGTCGGATCGGCCGATCTGGCCATCAAGGTCGGCAAGATCCCGATGGGGTTCCGGATGCGCCTGCGCGGCGCCGACCTGAAGGTGCATGTCCAGTCGCCGCGGCAAAAGGAGCTATCCGGCCTGATGCTGGAAAAACTGCCGCCCGACACCTCGAAATTCCTCTTGTGCCCGATGCCGGGGCTGGTGGCGAAGATCATGGTCGAGGTCGGCGACGAGGTGCAGGAAGGCCAGGCGTTGGCCACAGTCGAGGCGATGAAGATGGAAAACATCCTCAAGGCCGAACGGCGCGGCGTGGTCAAGACGATCAAGGCCGCGGCAGGCAGCAGCCTGAAAGTCGACGAAATCATCATGGAATTCGAATGATGCCCAGCCTCGGCCCTCAATTCCGCCCCGAGGGGTTCCGCTCCAGCGATTCCGCCCGCGCGATGGGCATCTTGTCGATGGAATTCACGATCTCGCGCCCGTCCCAGGGCAGGGGTTTGCGCAGGGCGGTCTTCCAGTCCTTGTCCATCAAGACCAGCGAGAACCCCCGCGGATGCAGTTTTTTCCGCAGGGCGGAAGGGTTCGCCGGGTCGGTATCGGTGATCAGGATCACGTCGCGCAAGGCCAACTCGGCGTAGTAGCGCGGCAGAAGTTCCATCTGCCGGATAAAGGCAGGGTCGTTCGGGCTGTCGGCAAAGACGATGACCGGGCGACGCAGGTAAAGAAGATCGGCCTCAACCACCTCTGCGGCCGGGACAGGTGCGAAAACCGGGGCTTCTTCGGCCCCGGCAACCAGCGGCGCCAGCGCCGCGAGATACAGGAAATGACGGCGGTTCAAGTGCTTCATGCCCCCGATATAGGGCAGCGCACGGCAAACCCCAAGCGGCGCGACCGTCTGTGTCGCGGGGAACGGAGAGAGAGATGACCGACGTAAAAGCATGGGACGCGCTGGCCGCCAAGGAACTGAAGGGGGCCGATCCCGGCAGCCTGACCTGGCAGACGCTGGAAGGCATCGCGGTGAAACCGCTTTATACCGCCGAGGATGTGGCCGGCCTGCCGCAAATGGGCGAAGTGCCGGGTGTTGCGCCCTTCACCCGCGGCGTGCGCGCCACGATGTATGCGGGTCGCCCCTGGACCATCCGCCAATACGCCGGCTTTTCCACCGCCGAGGAATCGAACGCCTTTTACCGCAAGGCCCTTTCTGCCGGGCAGCAGGGCGTTTCCGTGGCCTTCGATCTGGCCACCCACCGCGGCTATGACTCGGATCACCCGCGCGTTGTTGGTGATGTCGGCAAGGCGGGCGTGGCCATCGATTCGGTCGAAGACATGAAGATCCTCTTCAACGGCATCCCGTTGGAAAAAGTCAGCGTCTCCATGACGATGAATGGCGCGGTGATCCCGATCCTGGCCAGCTTCATCGTCACCGGCGAAGAGCAGGGCGTGCCTCGCGCGGCCCTGTCCGGCACCATCCAGAATGACATTCTGAAAGAGTTCATGGTGCGGAATACCTATGTCTACCCGCCCGAACCCTCGATGCGGATCATCGCGGATATCATCGAATTCACCTCTGCCGAGATGCCGAAATTCAACAGCATTTCGATCTCGGGCTACCACATGCAGGAAGCCGGAGCGAACCTGGTGCAGGAACTGGCCTATACCCTGGCCGACGGCCGCGAATACGTCCGTGCCGCGCTGGCACGCGGGATGAATGTCGATGATTTCGCCGGGCGTCTGTCGTTCTTCTTCGCCATCGGGATGAATTTCTTCATGGAGGTGGCAAAGCTGCGCGCCGCGCGAATGCTGTGGCACCGCATCATGTCGGAATTCGCACCCAGGAAAACCGCCAGCCTGATGCTGCGCACCCATTGCCAGACCTCCGGCGTCAGCCTGCAAGAGGCCGACCCCTACAACAACGTCATCCGCACCGCGTACGAGGCAATGGCGGCAGCCCTTGGCGGTACACAATCACTGCACACCAACGCCCTGGATGAGGCGATTGCCCTGCCGACGGAATTTTCCGCCCGCATCGCCCGAAATACCCAGCTGATCCTGCAAGAGGAAACTGGAATCACCCATGTCGTCGATCCGCTTGCCGGGTCCTATTACGTCGAAAGCCTGACCCACCAGCTGGCGGAACAGGCCTGGAAGCTGATCGAAGAGGTCGAGGCGATGGGCGGCATGACCAAGGCGGTTGCCTCCGGCATGCCGAAACTGCGCATCGAGGAAACCGCCGCACGCCGTCAGGCGATGATCGACCGTGGCGACGAAGTTGTGGTCGGCGTCAACAAGTATCGCAAGGACCATGAAGACCCGATCGACATCCTTGATATCGACAACGTCGCCGTGCGCGAAGCCCAGATCTCCCGCCTGCGCGCCACCCGTGCGGCGCGCGATGAAGGCGTCTGTCAGGCCGCGCTGGCCGAACTGACCACCCGCGCCGAAAAGGGTGGCAACCTTCTGGACGCGGCGGTCGAAGCCGCCCGCGCCCGCGCAACGGTAGGGGAGATTTCTGACGCGATGGAAAAGGTATTCGGCCGCCACCGGGCGGAAGTCAAAACGCTCGCCGGGGTTTACGGCGCTGCTTACGAAGGCGATCAGGGCTTTGCCCAGATCCAGAAGGATGTCGAGGCCTTTGCCGAAGAAGAAGGCCGCCGCCCGCGGATGCTGGTGGTGAAGATGGGGCAGGACGGCCACGACCGCGGCGCCAAGGTCATCGCCACCGCCTTCGCCGACATCGGCTTTGACGTCGACGTCGGCCCCTTGTTCCAGACCCCCGAAGAGGCCGCCCAGGACGCCATCGACAATGACGTGCATGTCATCGGCATCTCCAGCCAGGCGGCGGGCCACAAGACCTTGGCGCCAAAGCTGATTGAAGCGCTGCAGGTGGCGGGGGCAGGCGATATCCTGGTGATCTGCGGAGGCGTGATCCCGCAACAGGACTATGATTTCCTGAAGAAAGCCGGCGTCAAGGCGATCTTCGGCCCCGGCACCAACATCCCGGCGGCGGCCAAGGACATCCTAGATCTGATCCGCCAGTCCAGACGTTAGACGCAGCCGGGGGCGTGCGCCGCCCCCGGACCCGCTCCCGGAACCCCGGCAAAGTACTTCGAAAGATGCAAGGCGGACCGGCCATCAAGGATTTGCGCCTTTGCAAATACTCCCCGCGGAGCGGACCACGTCGCAGCCGCGACCGGACACGAAGCAGAGCGCTGTGCTACAGGTCGACCTCGCCATTCGGACCGGGCCGCGGCTCCAGCGGGATCGGCACCTGCGGCTTGCGGCGGATCAGGATGTCGCCGTTCGGCAGCACCACCGGCGATTCGTAGTTGCGCAGATCGCCCATCAGCGTCAGCAGCTCGGCGAATTGCGGGCCCAGATCCTTCAGCAGCGGTTGCGCCTCTTTCAGCGCCTTGTCCATCTCGTCGAAGGCCGGTGCCATTTCGGTCATCAGCCCTTTCAGCATCAGTTGCATGCCCTGTTCCATCAGCGACGGCCCCGCCTCGGCGGGGTCTTCGGCATGGACGGGCAGGGCGATCAGCAAGGGCAGGGCCAAAGCCAAGCGTCTCATCGGGACAACCTTTCGATGTGCGCGTCAGCTTCCAATATGGGGCTTGCCCAACCCATCTTCAATTCACGATTGCACCCCGCCAGCACTCGCCGCACCCGCACCCGCCGCCGCCACAGCCGCTAACGGCAAATCCAGCGTCACCGGGAAATGATCCGACGCCTGCATCAGCGCCTCGCGCAGTTCCGGCACCGCCATCACGCTGGGGTCGTTGAACGGATGCCAGATCCGCCACTGCGGCTGCCGCGCCGCCAGATCGGGCGATACCATCATGAAATCCAGCAGCGCCTCGAAATACCGCTTTGCCGGGGCGATGTAGAACCGCGAGGTGGTGGGGGCGAGGCCGATCCGGCTTTGCAGCGCCATCTCGGCATGCGGATCATACAGCCGCCGCGCCAGCGGCCCATCGGTGCCCAGCACGATCTCGACCCCCGATCGGCCGAACAGCTTTTCAAACTCGTCCAGACCGGGGCCATCGTTGAAATCGCCCATCACGATCAGGCTGTCGCCGCGGGTCAGATGCTCTTCCACCCGGGCGCGGATCCAGATGCACTGCGCCAGCTGCTTGCGACGGTTCTCGATCGAGGCGCGCAGCACCGCTGCCCGCCCTTCGGCACCATGCGGCGACTTCGACTTGGCGTGCACCCCGATCAGCCGCAGGTGCAGCCCGGCCGGGCCATGCAGGTCCAGTTCCAAGGGCGGCTTGGAAAACCGGATCACCTCGGGCGCGGTGTCGGTATCCAGATCATAGCGGAACGTCCCGTCAAAGCGCGGCGCATGGCGGCTGCCGCGCTTGCCCGACTCTCCGCCCTTGGGGTCGTGCTTCGGGGTCAGCACCTCGGGGTCATACAGAAACGCAATCTCCTGCTCGGTTTCCGAGGAAAAGCCGTGCAGCGCCTTGCAGGTGCGCAGGCCGAAAGCCTTGGCGAAATTCTCCAGCGCCGTCACCGTGGATCGGCGCGCATTGGTATCCGGCCCCTCGATGATCATCACCCCGTCGGCATTCATCGCGGTGAACACGATTCCCAGCGCGCCCAACTGTTCGCCGCGCGTGATCTTGTAGCGTGCCGAAAGCGCGGCATCCTTCAACAGCCGCCCGCGATCATCGAACAGCGCGTTGAACCATTCGATGTTCCAGGTGGCCAGCCGTATCCGCCCGTCCTGCATCAGGCAGCCTCCTTGGCCGCGATCTCCTTCCAGGCGGCGTTGATCACCATCAACCGCCGCTCGGCCAGTTTCATTGCCTCGGGCGGCACGCCACGCGCCTGCATCACGTCGGGGTGGGTGTCGCGCACCAGTGCGATCCAGGCCTTGCGGGCGGCCTTGACCGGTGCGTTCGGCGGCAGTCCCAGCACGTCATAGGGATCGCGCGGCGCGCCTTCGACCAGACGCGCGCGGACGATGCGGAAACACCGCTCGTCCAGCCCGAATTCCCCGGCCACATGCGCCAGGAAGGCATCTTCGCCGGCGTGATAGGTGCCATCGGCCAGCGCGATCTGGAACAGCGCCTCGAGAATATCCAGCAGCACCGAGTGATCGTCGGCGCATAACGGGTGGCCCTCGGGGTTGAACAGCCGCGCGATCTTGCGGGCATAGGCGTCGAACCCTGCCACATCTTGCCGCGCCAGGTTGAAGACACGGGCGGCATGGGTCTCTTCGCCCTCGGGAAAGGTGAAGATGCGGCGAAAGGCCGTCACCTCGTCGCGCGTCACCTCGCCATCAGCCTTGGCCATCTTGGCCCCCAGCGCGATCACCGCAATGGTGAACCCGATTGATCGTTCGGGCGCCGGGTCGCCGCGCAGTCGGTCGAAAACGTCGGCCAGCGATTCGCCCTTGGCAAGGGCGGCAATGGCATCGGCTATGCGGGTCCAGATCGACATGGACGCGACCATATCCGCCGCCCGCGCCGTTGTCAGAGGAATTTCTGCATCAAGATCAGGTCCATGAAGCGGCCGAACTTGAACCCTGCCTGCGGCACGGTGGCAATCAGCCGATAGCCCAGCTTTTCATGAAACGCCCGGCCGTCGGGGTTTTCCGCCGACACGCCCGCGATCATCTGATGCGCGCCCGCACCCTTTGCATGGGCCTCGATCGCCGCCATCAGCGCGCACCCGATCCCCTGGCCGCGCGCCCCCGGCGCCAGCGAGATCGAATGTTCCATGCAGGTGGCATAGCCCTGACCGGCACGGAACTGGCCATAGCTGGCCTGGCCTTGCAGCGCGCCGCCGTCCTCGGCGACCAGGAACCCGTGCCCCGCAGCGGCCTTGGCGGCGATGCTGTCGGCAATCTCGGCGGCCGTCTTCAGTGTTGGCGTGAAGGTGATCGCACTATGTTCGATCCAGTGGTTCAACAGCGCCGCAATCGCCGGGGCGTCGGCGGGCAGGGCAGGGCGGATCATTCCAGCACGCGCAGCCCGTTCGGGGTGGCGAAGCTGGCGCGCATCGCCTTGGCCGGGCCAGCGACGATCACCACGCGCTTGTCACTCAGCCGCCCCGCCAATGC
>JBATAV010000350.1:0-2579 GCA_049662025.1 Paracoccaceae bacterium
TCGGCCATCCCCGCACAGGCCGCGATCTGCGCATGATCCGGCCCTGCGGGCGTGTGGCGTTTGTACAGGGTGGCATGGTTGAAATAATGCCCCTGCCCCGGCAATTCGATGCCAAAGCCTTCGCGCAGCACCATGATCCCCTGATGCGGCCCATAGGTCTTGTAGGCCGAAAACAGATAGCAATCCGCCCCCAGGGCGGCCATGTCGGGAAAGCCGTGCGGCGCATAGCTGACGCCATCCACCACCGTGCGCGCCCCCGCCGCCTTCGCCATCGCGCAGATCGCGGCCACGTCGTTGATCTCGGCAATCACGTTGGAGCAATGGGGAAAACACACCAGCCGCACCTTGCCATCCGCCAAAAGCTGCCCAAGCGCCGCCGGGTCCAGTGACCCCGTGCCCCGGTCGACCTGCCATTCGCGCACCTCGATGCCCTCATCGGCCAGCCGCCGCCAGACGCCCGCGTTCGCCTCGTGGTCCTGATCGGTCACCACCACCGCCTCCCCCGTGCCGCGCAGCCACAGCCGCACCGCCTGCGCCAGAACGTAAGTGTTGGCCGATGTCGAAGGCCCGAACGATACCTCCTCGGTCGCCACCCCCATCATCGCCGCCAGCCGCTCGCGCGCCTCGTCCATCTCGGCCCCACCTGCCTGCGCGCCGGGGTAAGGCCCATAGGGCTGCACCTTGCGGTCGAGGTAGAACCGGTGCAGCCGGTCCACCACCTGACGGCAGGGATAACTGCCCCCGGCGTTTTCAAAGAACGCATGCGAAGACAGCACCGGCGAGGCAAAGGCCGGAAACTGCGAACGGACGAAATCAAGGTCAAGCGGCATGGCGGGCTCCTCAGGGCGGGCAGATCCGGTCTGGCCACCATCCTTGCCGCCCGGCCCCGAGAATGGCAATGCCTGCGCCGTCACCGGCATTGGCCCCCTGCTCACGGCCATGTGTCCGCCGCCCCCTGCCCCTTCCCGAAGCCGATCCGCAGTTCTGACTTGTGAGACGCCCCCCCGTCGCATAGCTTCGCCCCATCACAGGGGCTGACGGCTTGGGGAAGACCGGACGCCCACCAAAAGCAGGAGCATCCATGACCCGTTTTGCCACCCTCCTTGCCGGGGCCGCGACCGCGCTTGTCCTTGGCACCGCCGCAAATGCCGCCGACCCTGACCTGACCGTGCTTGACTGGGCCGGCTGGGAAATCGACGGCATGTTGCAGCCCTATGTCGACAAGAACGGCCAGAAGCCGTCCTACGTCTTCTTCGCCGATGACGACGAGGCGTTCCAGAAGGTCTCGTCCGGTTTCAAGGCCGATGTGGTGCATCCCTGCGCCTCGTCCTTTCCGCGCTACAAGAATGCCGGCCTGATCGAGCCCTGGGATGTCTCGAAGATTCCCGCCGTCGCCCATATTCCGGACCGGATGAAGAAGAACTTCACCGATGATCAGGGCCTGTGGTTCATCGCCACCGACTATGCCTATACCGCCATCGCCTACAACAAGGACGAGGTGCCCGAGGCCGACGTGGCCACCCTTCAGGTCTTCACCGACCCGAAATATGCCGGTCGCATCTCGCTGCCCAACAACACCGATGACGTCTGGGCGCTGGCTTTGCTGGCCACCGGTGTGACCAGCTGGGACAATGTGACCGACGACCAGTTCAAGGCCGCCGCCGACTGGCTGCGCAAGGTGCACCCCAACGTCCGCGCCTATTGGGCCGACCCGTCCGAACTGTCGCAGCTGATGGCCTCGGGCGAGATTCTGGTGGCCTGGTCGTGGAACGACCCGGTCGCCATCCTGCTGGCCGAGAATTTCCCGGTCGGCTTCAACCGCTCGCCGACCGAAGGTGCCACGACCTGGTTCTGCGGCTTCGTGAACATGAAGGACGGCCCCGGCAAGGAAGAAAAGGCCTATGACCTCATGAATTCGCTGCTCGCGCCCAGCTCGGCCCAGCCGCTGCTGGATGCGATCGGCTATTCGCTGTCGAACGACGAGGCCATGAAGCAGATCTCGCCCGAGGCCCAGAAGGCCGCCTATATCGACCCGGTCACCACCACGCTTCTGCCGCAGACCCCGGTCAGCGAAGAGATGCGCGCCAAGATGATCGAAGAGTTCGAGCTGATCAAATCGGGCTTCTGAGTGGCGTGACGTGACATCAGGGCGCGCCGGGGCAACCCGCGCGCCCTGTTTCGGCTGACTATCAGGCACGGCCATATCACCTGGGGCAGAGCAGATCCTGACCTATCCGCATCCGAATGTGAAAGTCACCCATTCCCGCGCCGGGCCCGGCGGCGTGGTCACGCATGAAACCACCTGGCTGCACCGTGATGCCCTCGGCTCGGTCCGCGCCATCACCCGGTTGGCGGCGGGCGTGGTGGAGGTGATTGAGAAGGCCACCTACAAACCCTTTGGCGAGCAGTCTGAGTAGCTGTCACCCACCCAAGGCGCGCCCGAGAGCAAAGGCTGGATCGGCGAGCGCTTTGACGCCGACGCCGGGCTGCAATACCTGAACGCCCGCCACTACGACCCCGTGCTGGGGATGTTCCTGCAGCCGGACTGGTTCGAGGTAACCAAGGCGGGGGTGGGGACG
>JBATAV010000351.1:0-3580 GCA_049662025.1 Paracoccaceae bacterium
GGCCACCACCAGCCCCTCGGGCGTGGCCGACAGCACCGTGCCGGGCGTACCCGCACCGGCGACCAGATCGGCGGCGCCGACGTTGAGCACAGCAAAGCCGGTGTCGATCTTCGGCGTGGTCAGCGGGTTCCAATAGCGGCCATGATCCAGGGCGCGGACGAGGCGGACGACCTCCTCCGCGGGGCGGGCAAAGTCGATCCGTCCGAAGGCCGCAGGGCGATCGGCACGCTTGTGCATGACGCGCGGGCCGGGGCCTTGCGGACGGGCCTTCAGCCCGGTTTCCAGCTGGGCCACCACCGAGGGAAAAGATTCCATCCCCGCCTCGAAGCACCGGGTGTTCAGGGTCAGCGCGGTGTCATCGGCGGCGATGTCAAAGCGGCGTTCCTCCAGCACCCGGCCGTCGTCTAGCCCGCCCTCGATCAGGTGCCAGGTGATGGCATGCGCCGGCTCTCCGGCCAGCAAGGCCCAGACCGGCGCGTTCAGGCCCGCGTGGCCGGGCAACGGCCCGTCGTGAAAGTTGACGGCGCCCTTGGCGGCACGGGCCAGCACATCAGCGCCCAGAACGGTCAGGTTCGCCACCGACAGCAGCCAATCGACCTCCGGCAGCCTTGCTGCCAGATCGGGGCCATAGTCCTGCACCGCCAGCCCCTTGGCCAAGGCCCAGCGCCGCACTTCGGGGCTGTGGGTCACCACCGCCGCGATAGTATGCCCGCGTGACACCAGCACGTCGCCGCATTCGGCGGTCAGGGATTCATTGCCGATCAGAAGGGCTGAAAAGGTCATGTTTCACGTCCTTGCCCGGCCATCTGCGAGGCGGTTGGGGGGTGCGCGTTCCCTTTGGATCGAAAAGCATGGCGCAGGTGATGCGCCGCAAGGTCGCGCAGGAAGCGGGGCGGGTCGCCCCTGTCCTTGCGTTGCACCAAAAGCCGCAGCCGCCACAGGCTGCCCCCCGCCAGCGCAGCCAGCGTGGCAAGGGCAGCATAGAGGCGCCCATGGTTCTTGGTGAAATAATGCAAGCGCGAGTCCAGCCAGAATTGCGGGATGCGCGTCCAGGTCTTCATGCCCGTGGAGGCGCTGCCGATATGCGCCACCCGGCTTTCCACCACATAATCGCTGGGCCAACCGGCAAGGGCAGCGCGGCGGCACAGGTCGGTTTCCTCGAAATACAGAAAGAAAGCCTCGTCAAAGAGGCCGATCTCGTCCGGCACCTTGCGCCGCATCATGATGCTGGCCCCGGCCAGCCAATCGACCCGGGTGGTCTGTTCGGGGATTGGCTGCGCCACGACCCAGCGGCCGAGAAGCCGCGAGACCGGACCAAGACGGATCTGGCCTTCGAATTCGGACGCGATGGAGGGAAAGCGGAAGGCGGTGCGATGCGGATCGCCGTCCGGCCCGTGCATGAAGCTGCCGGCAAAGCCGGTTTGCGGATGCGCTTGCAGGTGCTGCAGCAGCAGGCGGATGGCGTCCGGCGCCGGGAAGGCGTCCGAGTTCAGCAGATAGACGTAATCGGGCCGCGTCCCATCGGGCAGCCCGGCCCGGATGCCAAAGTTGTTGCCCGCGCCAAAGCCGCCATTGTGGCCAGATTGCAGAACCCGCACCCGATGCGGGCCGATGTCCCAGCCGCGCCTGGCCACCTCGGATGTCATTTTTTCAAACGAGCCATCGCCGGACTCGTTGTCAACGATCACCAGGGCGCCGTCGATGCCCTGCATTGCCAGCAGCGCGGCCTCGGCCGACCGCAGGGTCATGTCGGGGGTGCGCCAGTTCAGGATGACGGTCAGCAGACGGGGCATCGGTTACTCCGCCGCCTGTGCAAGCCGGTGGGGCGGGGGCGGCGCGGCAGCCTCGACCACAGCCTTCATGGCAGCGGCCAGAACCCGGACATTCGGCTCCAGCACCATGCTGTCATGGTCGCCCGGCACCTCGATCACCTGGAGGGCGGGGGCAAAGCGGGTCAGGTCGTTGTCGGGCATCACATATTCCTTTGCCGCCGACACCCAGGCGCCGTTTGACACTTGCCAATGCCGATCCAGGGGCGGGCGAAACAGCACCACGGCACCCTGTCGGGGTTGCATGACATAACGCGGCAGGGCGGTGCGGAAGGCGGCTTCGATGGCCGCATTGTGGAAGGCCGCCTCGGCCTGCGGGGCGGCGTCGGGCTTGCGTTTGTCCCGCTCCCACTCCCACCGGGCGCGGGCCCAGTCCAAGAGATAGCTCGGGCCTTTCGCCCGAAATTCCGCCCATTTGATCAGCGCCTTGTCGCGGCGCGACAGCGCGGGCCGCAGCGGCACCGGCGTATCCAGCAGCACGACCAAGGGCACCTCTTGCCCGGCTGCCTGCAGCTGACGGGCGATTTCCCAGGCAATCAGGCCACCACCGGAAAAGCCGCCCAGAAGATAGGGGCCATGCGGCTGCACCGCCCGCATCTCGGCGATGTAATCGGTGGCGGCGGCGACGAAATCGTCATGCGGCGCGTCGTCGCCGTAAAGGCCGCGCGCCTGCAACCCGTAGAACGGCCGGTCGCCGCCCAGCAGCTGCGCCAGATGGCGCAGGTTCAGAACGTTGCCGAACATCCCCGCCACCAGGAAGAACGGCAGCTTTGCGCCGCCTTCGCCCCGGTGCATCGGCACCAGATGGGTGAACCGCCGTTGCGGCGCGCGCACGGCACTTTCATCCGCGCCGGCCGGCGCCTCTTCGGTCTCTCCGACCTCGGCCGCGATCAGCCTGGCGCAGGCGGCGACGGTTGGCGCCTCGAACAGGATCGAGATCGGGAATTCCGCCCGGAACGCCTTTTTCACCATGGCAAACAGACGCACCGCGATCAGGGAATGGCCGCCAAGGTCGAAAAAGCTGTCTTCGACTCCCACCCGGCCCACACCCAGCAATTCCTGCCAGAAGCCGACCAACCGCCGTTCGATCTCATTGCGCGGCTCGACATAGGCGGTGTCGAGATCGGGGCGCTCGAAGGTCTGGCCTTCGGGGCGCGAGGCCTCGACCGCGCTGGCCTGCCGGATCAGCGCGGGCAGGTCCAGCGACGAGACGATGATCTGCGGTCCGGCCAACACGACCGCGCGGCCAAAGGCCTGCGTGCCCTCCTCCGGGCGGATGCCCTGAGCAAAGGCCTGCATCAGCCGCTCTTCCGCCGCAGACATCGGGCGGGCCGTTGCATCGCTTTCCAGCGCGCGCGCGTCAGGCACCGGGAAGGTCAGCGCGCCGTCCAGCCGGTGAAGGGTAAAGCCTTCGATATCCACACAAACCTCGCCCTCCGGCGTGGCAAGGGTGATGTCGAACACCGCCGTCGGGCGACTGGCGGCATTGGCCGCCGCGTTGCGGATATGGCTGACGATCGCCGCAGGCAGCGGGCGGTGAACCCTGATTGCGCCATAGGACACCGGCACCCAGAGGCTATCGTTGCGATAGCCCTTGATCAGGTCCATCGCCCAGCCGGTGGCAAGGTCCATCAGCGCCGGGTGCAAGATCCAGCCCTTGTCCGGTTCGGCCGCAAAGGGCGCGGGCAGGTGCAGATGGGCAAGGCCTTCGGCGGCCCCGGTGGTGCGCGCGGCCAGCACCCGCCAGCGCG
>JBATAV010000352.1:0-2889 GCA_049662025.1 Paracoccaceae bacterium
GCGCTGCCGGGCGGGCCGAGGTGGGGCGCGATGGCCCGTTGCGGATGCCCAATCTGGATGCGCTGGGGCTGGGGGCGGCTGTGCGCCTGGCCTCGGGTGCCGTGATGGCGGGGTTCGACGCGCAACCCGCCGGGCTATGGGGGGCGGCGCAAGAGGTGTCGCGCGGCAAGGACACCCCGTCAGGCCATTGGGAACTGGCGGGCGTGCCGGTGCCCTGGGAGTGGACCTATTTCCCCGACACCGTGCCCGCCTTTCCGCCCGATGTGGTGGCCGAGGTCTGCCGTCTGGCCGGGACCGACGGCATCCTGGGCAATTGCCATGCCTCGGGCGTGCCGATCATCAAAGAGCATTGCGAGGACCACCTGCGGACCGGTTGGCCGATCTGCTATACCTCTGCCGATAGTGTCTTTCAGATCGCGGCGCATGAAGAGGCGTTCGGGCTGGACCGGTTGTTGAAGCTGTGCGGCGATCTGGCGCCGATGTTGCACGCGCGCAAGGTCGGCCGGGTGATCGCGCGGCCCTTCACCGGGTCTTGCGGCGATTTCCGGCGCACCTCGAACCGGCACGATTATGCTATTGCACCGCCCGCGCCGACATTGCTGGATTGGGTGGCAAAGGCGGGCCGGGCGACCCATGCGATTGGCAAGATCGGCGACATCTTTTCGATGCGCGGCATTGCGCATCTGTGGAAGGGCAAATCCGACGCTGACCTTTTCGAACATCTTGTCCGGCTGGGGGGGGAGGCAGAGCCGGGGTCCTTGACCTTTGCCAACTTCGTCGAATTCGACACCCTGTATGGCCATCCGCGCGACGTGGCCGGATACGCCCGCGCGCTGGAGTGGTTCGATGCCGGCCTGCCGCGGTTTTTTGCCTCCCTTCGCCCCGGCGATCTGGCGATCTTTACTGCCGATCATGGCAATGACCCGACCTGGCGCGGCACCGAGCATACCCGCGAGCGGGTACCCGTGGTGGGCTGGGGTGTGGGTTCAAGGCCGGTCGGGGTGCGCGGGTTTGTCGATGTGGGTGCCAGCGTGGCGGCACATCTGGGGGTGGCGTCGCAGGGGCCGGGCGTCAGCTTTCTTTGATCGGTCGGACCAGGGGGGCACACCCCCGGACCCCCGAGGGATATTTTCGAACCGAAAATCAGGGGTATCGCGTGAAGGAACTGCCAAAGATCGAATTGCATCTGCATCTGGAAGGGGCCGCGCCGCCGGCGTTCATTCGCGGGCTGGCGAAGAAAAAGCATATTGATCTGTCGGGTATCTTCGATGAGGCCGGCGCCTATCGGTTCAACGACTTCTGGGAGTTTCTGAAGGTTTACGAGGCGGCGACGTCGGTGTTGCAGACACCCGAGGATTACGCGCGGCTGGTCACGGCGGTGGCCGAGGAAAGTGCGTCCGCGGGCGTGATCTATGGCGAGACCTTCCTGTCGCCCGATTTCTGCGGCGGCCGCGATGTCGGTGCCTGGCGCGAATATCTGCACGCGATCCGCGAGGCGGCAGATCAGGCTGAGCGGCAAATGGGCGTGACCTTGCGCGGTATCATCACCTGCATCCGGCATTTCGGGCCGGACAAGGCGCGGCAGACCGCGCGTTGTGCGGCCGAGACGGCCGGGAACTGGATTGTCGGATTCGGCATCGCAGGGGATGAGAAGATCGGTGAGCCAAAGGATTTCCGTTGGTCGTTCGACTGCGCCCGCGAGGCGGGGTTGCGGCTGACCGCCCATGCCGGGGAATGGGGCGGGCCGGATTCGGTGCGGCTGGCTTTGGCCGATCTGGGAGTGGAGCGGATTGGCCATGGCGTGCGGGCGATCGAAGATCTGGCGCTGGTGGATGAGCTGGCCGAAACGGGCGTGGTGCTGGAGGTTTGCCCCGGCAGCAACGTGGCTTTGGGGCTTTATCCCAGCTTTCGCGCCCATCCCATTGCCGAACTGGACCGGCGCGGGGTGAAGGTCACGATCAGCACTGACGACCCGCCGTTCTTTCACACCACCATGGCGCGCGAATATGAAGAACTGCACCGCGCCATTGACTGGGACGAGGGCCAGTTTGCCCGGATCGCCCGCCAGTCGCTTGACGCGGCATTCTGCGATGCCGATACCAAGGCGAAGATCCTGAAGAAGCTGGAGGCCTGACATGCTGGACCATCTGACCGTCGTTACCCACCCGTTGGTCCAGCACAAGCTGACCCTGATGCGGGAAAAGGACACCTCGACCGCGTCCTTCCGCAAGCTCCTGCGCGAGATCAGTCTGCTGCTGGCCTATGAGGTCACCCGCGAATTGCCGATGACCACCAAGCGGATCGAGACGCCGCTGGAGGCGATGGATGCGCCCACCATCGACGGCAAGAAGCTGGCGCTGATTTCCATTCTGCGGGCGGGCAACGGGTTGCTGGACGGCATTCTGGAGCTGATCCCGGCGGCACGGGTCGGCTTTGTCGGCCTGTACCGCGACCCCGAGACGCTGCAGCCGGTGCAATACTATTGCAAGCTGCCCGACCAGATGGAGGATCGGATTGCCATCGTCGTCGATCCGATGCTGGCCACGGGGAATTCCAGCGTTGCAGCGGTGACGCTTTTGAAACAATCGGGCGCCAGGCAGATCCGCTTTCTGTGCCTTCTGGCCGCCCCCGAAGGCATCGCCCGGATGAAGGCGGCGCACCCCGATGTGCCGATCGTCACCGCCGCTGTCGACAGCCACCTGAATGACCACGGATATATCGTTCCGGGTCTAGGGGATGCGGGTGATCGCATGTTTGGTACGAAATAAGGGGTGTTTGCCCTTTACTCGGAAACAGTCTTATTCCAATAATGCCCCAACGGCTTGGGGGTTGTCATGTTTGGAAAAGTCTTGTCGGCGGCGGCGATGGTTGCAGTTCTTGGAACCTCGG
>JBATAV010000353.1:0-8206 GCA_049662025.1 Paracoccaceae bacterium
GGGCTGGTCCCCGGCCTGCGCGCGCTGGCGCAGGGCAGCACGCTGGCGCTGGCGAACAAGGAATCTCTGGTCACTGCCGGGCCGCTGCTGATGGCCACCGCCGCGGCCAATGGCGCCCGCATCCTGCCGGTCGACAGCGAGCATTCCGCCATCTTCCAGGCCCTGATCGGCGAAGACATCGCCTCTGTCGAGCGCATCATCCTGACCGCCTCGGGCGGTGCGCTGCGCGACTGGCCGCTGACCGCGCTGGCCGCCGCAACCATCACCGATGCCCTGGCGCACCCCAACTGGGCGATGGGGCAGCGTATCACCATCGACTCCGCCTCCATGTTCAACAAGGCCTTGGAAATCATTGAAACGCGGGAATATTTCGGCATAACCCCGGATCGGATCGAGGTCATCATCCACCCCGAATCGATCATCCATTCGATGGTCGGCTTCTCTGACGGCGCGATCATGGCCCATATGGGCAGCCCCGACATGCGCCACCCCATCGGCTATGCGCTGAACTGGCCCGCTCGCGCGCCGCTGCCGGTGGCCCGGCTGGATCTGGCGCAGATGGCGACGCTTACCTTCCGCGCTCCCGATCTGGCGCGGTACCCCGCTTTGAGGTTGGCGGCCGAGGTCATGCGCATCCACGGCCTTGCCGGTGCCGCCTTCAACGCCGCTAAGGAGGTGGCGCTGGACCTGTTTCTTGACGGCAGGATCGGCTTCATGGACATGGCCGGGGTGGTGGAAGACACGCTGAACCGGCTTTCGGCCGATCCCAGCCTTGGAAATGCCGCGCAGACCCTTGAGGATGTGCTGGCAATGGACCATCTGGCAAGAACAAGGGCGGCCGAAGCCGCCAAGGCATTGAGGAACAGCAGATGAACGACGTTTTCGCGGCCCTGGGCGGCACGGTCTGGGCCGTGTTCTTCTTCGTCATCGCCCTTTCGGTGATCGTCGCCATCCACGAATACGGCCATTACATCGTCGGCCGCTGGACCGGTATTCATGCCGAGGTGTTCTCTCTGGGCTTCGGCCCGGTGCTGGCAAGCCGCACCGACAAAAGCGGCACCAAATGGCAGCTCGCCGCGATTCCCTTCGGCGGCTACGTCAAATTCCTTGGCGATGCCGATGCCTCCTCGGTGCGCAGCAGCGACAGCCCCGGCCTGTCGCCCGAAGAACGCCGCCACACCATGGCCGGTGCGCCGCTTTGGGCGCGGGCGGCCACCGTCGCCGCCGGACCTACGGCCAATTTCATCCTGACCTTCCTGGTGCTGGTCGCCATGACGCTGATCCTCGGCATCGCCGATGGCGCCCCCACCGTGGGCCGCGTGGTGGCCACACCCTGGCAAGGCGAGATGCCGCACCCCGGCGACCGCATCCTTGCCCTGAACGGCAACGTCACCCCGGATTATGAAAGCTTCAGCAGGGTCACCACCGATTTGCCGCACGATCCGTCGGTGCAATGGACGGTCAACCGCGACGGCCAGGACATCACCTTCACCGGCCCCCACCCGATGCCCGCGCTGGTCGGCTCGGTCAGCGTGAAATCGGCGGCGGTGGCTGCGGGCCTGCAGGCGGGCGACGTGATCACGCGCGCCGCTGGCCGCGACATCGTTACCTTCAGCGACCTTCAGGACGTGGTCTTCAACTCGGACGGCCAACCTGTGCCGCTGACGGTCTGGCGCGCGGGGAACACCTTCGATCTGACCATCACCCCGCGTCGCCGCGACATTCCCCTGGCCGAGGGCGGATTCGAGACCAAATGGCTGATGGGTCTGACCTCGGGCCTGGTGTTCGACCCCGCCACCCGCCGCGCGGGCCTGGGCGAGACCATCTCTGGCGCCGCCTTCGGCATGTGGGACATGACCGCGACCACCTTTTCGGGCCTATACCACATGATCGCCGGGCGCATCTCGACCTGCAACATGTCGGGCGTCATCGGTATGGCTGAAACCATGGGAGATGCCGCCACCGCCGGCCCCGAAACCTTCTTCACGATGATCGCCATCCTTTCGCTGGGCATCGGCATCCTGAACCTGCTGCCGATCCCGGTGCTCGACGGCGGCCATCTGGTGTTTCACGCCTATGAGGCGGTCACGGGCCGTCCGCCCTCGGACAAGGTATTGCGGGTGATGATGGCGGTGGGGCTGACGCTTTTGCTATCGCTGATGGCTTTTGCCCTATTGCAGGATTTGATCTGCACCTGAGTCGCCCTAATCCTGCCTCAATCCGCCACTAACACGGGCTGGCAAGACCCCGCTAACACGGGCTGGCAAGACCCCGCTAACACGGGCGGGCAAGACCCAAGGACCACCGCCATGCAACTCGTGCAGAAAACCTTCCCCGGAATCGCCCTTCTGGTGAATATCAACTTTGATCGGCTGTTCTCGATAGGCACGATCGTCGTGGGACTTCTGGCGGGCGCTTTCCTCGGCACGGCCATCCTCGGCAACTGATCCCGGCGGCTGATCGCAGCCGGGCCGAAAGTGCACCGAAACTACCATATCTGGCAAAGTTATCCACAGTGACCGCAGCCTTTTGACAAGGCCCGGCTTTCCCGCTAACCAGTCCGAGAACGATCAGGAACGGCGGGGCTTTGCAATGCGTGACACTTCCGACGGGACATCGCGCCAGTCCACCCGGCGCCCGACCCGCGCCCGCCTTCTGGCCGCCGCCGTTTTCCTTGGCGCCGCAGGCCTTTCGGCCCCGTTCTTCACGCCCGCCATCGCCCAGGTCTTCGCCTTCACCTCGGTCAAGATCGAGGGCAACACCCGCGTCGATGATGCCACCATCCTCAGCTACGCCGGAATCGGCAAGGGACAGGACATCTCGGCCGGTGCGCTGAACGACGCCTACCAGCGGCTTTCCGGCTCGGGCCTTTTTGAATCCGTCGAACTGGTGCCGCAGGGATCGACCCTGCTGATCAAGGTCGTCGAATACCCCTTCGTCAACCTGATCAGCATCGAGGGCAACAAGGTTCTCAAGGACGAAGAACTGGCCGCCGTCATCAAATCGCAGTCGCGCAAGGTCTACACCCCCTCGACCGCCGAATCCGACGCAGCCGCGATGGCCGAACTGTACCGCGTCAAGGGCCGCCTTGCCGCCACCATCACCCCCAAGATCATCCGCCGTGACGGCAATCGCGTCGATCTGGTGTTTGAAGTCACCGAAGGCAAGGTGGTCGAGGTCGAGCGGCTTTCCTTCGTCGGCAACCGCGCCTTTTCGGACCGCCGCCTGCGCCAGGTGCTGCAAACCAAGCAGGCCGGTTTCCTGCGCGCGATCATCCAGCGTGACTCCTTCATCGCCGAACGGCTTGAGGTCGACAAGAAGGTGCTGTCGGACTTCTACCGCTCGCGCGGCTACATCGACTTCCAGGTGCTGGACGCCAGTGCCGAAACCTCGCGCGAACGCGACGCCAGCTTTGTCACCTTCACCATCCGCGAAGGCCTGCCCTATACCATCGGCCAGATCACCACGGTGTCCGAGGTCGAAGGCATCGACGCTGCCGAATTCATCGCCGCGCAAAAGATCCGCACCGGCCAGACCTACAACCCGGCGCTGATCGACAACAACATCGCTCGGATGGAAAACCTGGCGCTGAAAAAGGGTCTCAACTTCGTCCAGGTGGAGCCGCGGATCACCCGCGATGATCGCAATCAGGCAGTGAACATCGAATTCGCGATCATCAAGGGAGAGCGGATCTTCGTCGAGCGCATCGACATCCAGGGCAATGCCACCACGCTTGACGCCGTGGTCCGCCGTCAGTTCCGCGCCGTCGAGGGCGACCCCTTCAACCCGCGCGAGATCCGCCAGTCGGCCGAACGCATCCGCGCGCTGGGCTTCTTCTCCGACGCACAGGTGAACGCGCAACAGGGCTCCAACCCCGATCAGGTCGTGGTCAACGTCGATGTGGTAGAACAGCCGACCGGCTCGCTCAACTTCGGCCTCACCTATTCAGTGTCTTCCGGCGCCGGGGCCAACATCTCTTTTTCGGAAAGCAACTTCCTCGGTCGCGGCCAGGCGCTGTCGATCAGCTTGGCTTCGGGCACCGACACGCAGAATTCGTCCTTCTCCTTTACCGAGCCGGCCCTGATGGGCCGCGACCTCAGTTTCACGTTCGGCGGCTACTACCGGACCGGCAAGAACGACAATTCCTTCTACAGCACCAGCAGCATCGGCCTGACCTTCGGCATCGGCTTCCCGGTCGGCGAACAGTCCAAGATCGACCTGCGCTACCGCGCCGCCGAAGACCGGCTCTACAACGTCAGTGCGGATTCCTCGACCATCCTGCATGACGAGGCGGCACTGGGATCCAACGGCGGGCTGCTGACCAGCGCCATCGGCTATACCTACCAATACGACAGCCGCATCACCGGCCTGAACCCGAACGGCGGCATCGTGCTGCGGTTCGGGCAGGAACTGGGCGGTCTGGGCGGCGATACCAAGCTTCTGACGACCAACGCGCTCGCCGTGGCCGAGACCAAGATCCTCAACGAAGAAGTCACCGTCCGCGCGATCTTCGAAGGCGGCTTCGTGCATGGCTTGGGTGGCAACGGCACCCGCGTCACTGACCGTTTCTTCGGCAATGGCAAGATTCGCGGGTTCGAGCCGAATGGCCTCGGCCCCCGCGATCTGACCGCCGTCAACCAGGACGCGCTGGGCGGAAATGCCTTTGCGGTGGCCCGGTTCGAGGCGGATTTCCCCTTGGGCCTGCCCGAGGAATACGGCATCACCGGCGGCGCCTTCCTTGATATAGGCTCGGTCTGGAGTCTGGACAACACGCTTGGAGGTGCGGTCGATGACGGCCTGAAACCGCGCGTGGCGCTGGGCGTCTCGCTGTTGTGGAACACGCCGCTGGGGCCGCTGCGGTTCAACTTCTCCAAGGCGCTGGTCAAGGAAAGCTATGACAAGGAACAGAGCTTCGACCTCACGGTCTCGACGAAGTTCTAGGACGACGGGCCGGGCCGTGGGGCCTTTGCATCCGATCCTAATGGCCGTCGTGGTTTGCACCCTGTCCGGGCTGCCCCTTCATGCGCAGGATGCCGGCACCGATGGGCAGGGGACTGGCGGGCAGGCCGCCGAAGGGCAGGGCCCCGAAGTCGCTGCTCCGCTGCAGGCCAAGCTGCCGCCACCCGTCCTGACGCTGGATCAGGACCGGCTGTTCAAGGAAAGCGCCTATGGCCGCGCCGTTCTGGCCAGAGCCGAGTCCGATGGCAAGGCGCTGGCCGCCGAAAACCGCCGCATCGAGGATGCGCTGGAAAAGGAAGAGCGTGATCTGACCGACCGCCGCACCACAATGAACGCCGCCGATTTCGCCACCATCGCCTCGGAATTCGATGTGAAGGTCAAAGCGATCCGCGACGCGCAAGACGGCAAAAGCCGCGCCATCACCCGGCGGCTGGAAGAAGACCGCCAGCATTTCTTCGAATCCGCGACCCCAATCCTTGGCGATCTTCTGGCCGAATCCGGTGCGGCGGCGATTCTGGCCGACAGCGCCATCATCATGTCGCTGACTTCGCTCGACATCACTTCGGCCGCCATCGCCCGCATGGACGCGGCCGTTCCCGCCCCCGCCTCAGCGCCAGAACCCTCGACAGAACCCACACCCGCGCCCGATCCCGCGCCACAAGCCAACCCCTGATGCTTGTCACCTCAGACCCAAATTGGTAGCAGAGGGAAAAGCGCCAGCCTCGAAGCGCAAGGAGACCAAGCCCTTGGATGCACAAGCCGCCCCGACGACCGCCGATCTCGACCTGATCCAGCGCATCATCCCGCACCGCTACCCGTTCCTGCTGATCGACAAGGTCCGCGACATAGTGCCGAACGATCACTGCGTCGGCATCAAATGTGTGACCATCAACGAACCGCAGTTCACCGGCCACTTCCCCGGCATGCCGATCTTTCCCGGCGTGATGATCATCGAGGCGATGGCTCAGACCTCGGGCGTTCTGGTGGGCCTGTCGATGGATCTGGTCGACAAAAACGCCAAGGTGTTCTTCATGGGTGTCGATGGCGTGAAATTCCGCCGCAAGGTGGTGCCCGGCGACGTGCTGGAACTGCACGTCAAGGCCATTCGCGGCGGCGGCAAGGTGTGGAAATTCGAAGGCCGCGCCATGGTCGGTGACGAACTGGCCTGCGAGGCCACCTTCACCGCCATGTTCGACCTGCCCCGGGCCTAGGCGGATGAAGGTTCACGGCACCGCCGTCATCCACCCCTCTGCCTGCATCGAGGAAGGCGCAACGATCGGCCCCGGTTGCACGGTCGGCCCCTTCGCCTTGATCGGCCCCGAAGTGACCCTCGGCGCCCGCGTTCTGGTCAAATCCCACGCCGTCGTCACCGGCTGGACTGAGGTCGGCGACGACTGCACGATCTGGCCCTTCGCCACGGTGGGCGAGGTTCCGCAAGACCTGAAATTCAAGGGCGAACGCACCCGCCTGACCATCGGCGCCCGCTGCCGCATCCGCGAAGGCGCCACTTTGAACACCGGCACCACCGGCGGCGGCGGCATTACCCGCGTCGGCGACGATTGCCTGATCATGACCGGCGCCCATGTCGGTCATGACGCCCAGATCGGCAACCGCGTCATTCTGGTGAACAACGTCGCCATCGCGGGCCACGTCCATCTGGGAGACGACGTCATCGTTGGCGGCCTTTCGGGCATCCACCAATGGGTTCGCGTCGGCCACGGCGCCATCATCGGCGCCGTCACGATGGTCACCAACGACGTCATCCCCTACGGCCTTGTCCAGGCGCCCAGAGGCGAACTCGACGGCCTGAACCTCGTCGGCCTGAAACGCCGCGGCGTCGAGCGGGCCGAGATCACCGCCCTTCGTGCCGCCTATCAGACGCTTGCCCAAGGCGAAGGCGCCTTCCAGGACCGCGCCCGGCGGCTGACCGAAGATTCCGATAGCCCTCTGGTCCGCGAAATCGCCGACTTCATCCTGGCTGAAAGCGACCGCAGCTTTCTGACGCCCAAAGGCCCGAAATGACCCTGGCACTGATCGCCGGGGCAGGGGCCTTGCCCGCGGCCCTTGCCGCCGCGCTGCCGCAACGCCCCTTCATCGCCGCCCTCGACGGCTTTGCCCCTGAAGGTCTGACCCCCGACCTCATCTTCCGGATCGAGCGCCTTTTCCCGTTTTTCCAGGCCCTCCACGACGCGCAAATCACCGAAATCGCCTTCGCCGGCGCCGTCCGCCGCCCCCGCCTCGACCCCGCCCTGTTCGATCCCATCACCGCGCAAATCGTCCCCCGCCTGATGCAGAGCATGGCCCAGGGCGACGACGCCACCCTGCGCGAAGTCATCGCCTTGTTCGAAGAAGACGGCTTCACCATCACCGGCCCCGCCGACATAGCCCCCGCATTAACCCCCCCCGAAGGCCTCTACGCCGGCCAACTCACCGAGCGTGACCAGCAAGACGCCACCCGCGCCGCCGCCATCACCGAGGCGCTAGGCCGCGTCGACGTTGGTCAGGGCTGCATCGTGGCCCAAGGCCTCTGCCTCGCCACGGAAACCCTTGCTGGCACCGACGCCATGCTGGCCAGCCTTGCCACCCTGCCAGACATTCTGCGGCCAAATCCCAAACAGGGCAGGGGCGTCCTCTACAAAGCCCCCAAACCCACCCAAGACCGCCGCATCGACCTGCCCACCATCGGCCCCGCAACCGTCACAGCCGCCGCACAGGCAGGCTTGAGAGGCATCGCCTGGGAAGCAGGCCACACAATCACCCTCGACCTGCCGCACATGCAGCAAATCGCCACCGACCAAGGCCTGTTCCTGTGGTCCCGTGCCCCCGCCCAGCGATGACCCCCACCGACCTCCTCCTCGCCGCCGCCTTCACCCTGTCCCTCGCCCCCCCGGCCAGCGCCTTCTGCCTCTGCCTCAAATGCGCAACCGGCGCGTGGCAATCTTTCCAAGCCGCCTCCAGCAGCATGAAGCCGACCCTTGAACCCGACGCCTGCGCCATCGTCGAACGTGGCTCAGCGGTTGCGCGCGGCGACATCATCGTCTTTCGCCACCCTGTCAAACCGCAAGATACCTACATCTTTCGCTTGATCGGCCTGCCCGGTGACGTGATCGCGATGCAAGTCGGCCAAGTCGTCCTGAATGGCACGGCCGTGCCGCAAACCCCCGTCGCCCCCTATCAGCAGGTTATGCAGCCCGAAGGGGCCATGGGTTCAATGCCGCGTTGCCCGTCCGTCACCGGCTCCGGCGGC